>JAEWSN010000142.1 GCA_023459915.1 Bacillota bacterium | reverse complement strand
GTCATCCTTCCGGCATGTCAGCCCGGGGCAGCGTCACCACCGCGGTGGTCCCGTCTCCCGGCGCGCTTTCCAGCGCAACGGTTCCGCCCATCAGCTCGGCCAGCTGCCGCGCAATGGACAGGCCAAGACCTGTTCCCGTGCGGTTTCTCGCCTTGTCCGCCGTATAGAAGCGCTCCCAGACATGGGGCAGATCCTCCGGTGGAATCCCGGGCCCGGAATCCTGGATCCGCAGCAACACCCTTTGCCCGTCAGATTGTCCCGCGACGGTGATGGCGGAGCCTTCGGGGGCATGCTTCACCGCGTTGTCCAAGAAGATCAGCAGCAACTGGCGGAACCGGCCGTAATCGGCCCAGACGGGCGCCAGGTTGTCCGGTAGCTGCCGGATGAGGGATATGTGGACTTTTCCCGCCACCGTGGACAGCCCGCGCCACACATCGTCAAGCACTTCGTTGGGCCACACGGCTTCGGGTTCCAGTGACACGCGTCCGGACTCGAGCCGGGACAGCTCCAGCAAATCTCCCACCAGCCGGTTCATGCCCGTGGTCTCCGAAAGGATGGCGTTCAGCCGTCTTTTTTCTTCTTCCGGATCACGCGCGACCCCGTCGAGCAGGGCTTCTGTGGATCCGCGGATGACGGTGAGCGGGGTGCGGAACTCGTGGGACACGTTCGCGATGAAATCGCGGCGCATCTGCTCCAGACGGTTGCTTTCCTCGGCGGCTTTGCCCAGCGAGACGGCCAGATGATCCAGCGCGTCGCCCAGCTGCCCCAGCTCATCCTGCCGGGCCAGCTCGGTTCGCACGGAATAATCCCCCTCTGCCATGGCATGCGCGATGCGGTTCATTTTTCGGACCGGCCGGGTGAACCGGTCAGAATAGGCGATCCCCAGCCCGATGGCAGCCAGAAAGCCTGCCCCCAGGCCAAACGCCAGCAGCCCGTAGGCCCGCCCCAATCCCCGATTGACCGCCGTGACAGGTGCGTGCATCAGGATGCCGCCGAGCACCGCGTTGGTCTCCGAGAATACCGGGACCCCGATGGTGAGCGTCGCCTGTCCGTAGACATCGCTGAAGGCCTCGCTGGAGGCCTCTTCTCCGGCCAACACCCGCTGGACGGTTTCGAGGGCGGTTGCCGGCAGCGCGGACTGTCCGCGGTTTGCCAGGGCATCCATCCAGTCGCTGTTGAGCGCCAGTCCGTCGTGGAACGGCGTTCCCCGTCCCAACTGGCCGGACATCCCCGCAGCCCCGGCCCCTGGGGCCCCTGCGGCCCCGGGCCCGGCACCGGAAGCCCCGACACCGGGAAGGGAACCGCCGGGCAAGGTTCCGCCGGGGAGGGAAATCACCTCGCCAGTGTCGTCGATGATCCAGATTTGCGCGTCGTTCACCGCGTCCATCATGCGAAAAAAGCTGCCGATGCCGCGCCAGGTGCCGGAGCCGTCCATGTAGGCGGTCAGCAGGGGCGCCAGGTTTCTGGCCCGGTTGATCATGTCGTCGCGCTTGGTGTCCAGCGCGGCGCGCTGATACAGGCCGATGAAAATCAAGCCGATGATCAGCACGGCCACGGTCACGATGCCTGTAAAGCCGGCGATGAGCTGGAACGCGATGCGCTTCTTCATGAAACGGTGTTTCCTTTCCTGCGTGTGGCGTCAGCGTGTGGTGTCAACGTGTGACGTCAGTATGTGGCGTCAGACGGTTTTGGGTTCGAATTTGTAGCCCACACCCCAGACCGTCTTGATTTCCCAAGTGGGGTCCGGCATGCCCGGCATGGCATCGAGCTTTGCGCGCAGCCGCTTGATATGGGTGTCCACCGTGCGGGCGTCGCCAAAATAGTCGAACCCCCAGATGCTGTTGAGCAGGTTGTCCCGAGAGAATACCTTGCCCGGATTGGTGACCAGCAGCCAGAGGATCTCCAGCTCCTTTTTCGTAAGAGCCACCGGCGCATCGTCAATGGTCGCCACAAAATCCGCCAGGCGAACGTACAACTTGCCGACGCGCACGGAATCCGTCTTGCCGGCGTCTCCCGGCGACAGACGCCGCAACACCGCGCGGACGCGCGCCATGACCTCCGGTGGGCTGAAGGGCTTGACAATGTAATCGTCCGCGCCGATGTCCAGTCCCATGATGCGGTCGGCGTCCTCCCCGCGCGCGGTGACCAGAATGACCGGTATGTCCGAGGTGGAGCGGATTTCGCGGCAGACCGCATAGCCGTCCTTGCCGGGCATCATCACATCGAGCAGCACCAGCGTGGGGGCCTCCCGGTGGAACAGGTCCAGCGCGGCCACACCGTCCGCGGCCCGGAGCACCCGGTATCCGTCGCGCTAGGCGTAGGTCTGGAGAATGTCGATGATCTCGGGATTGTCGTCCGCTATCAGCAGCGTCTTGTCCATAGGGGCACTCCTTTGACCTGGGTGGGATACAGCGGTTGCGCCGCCGGTTGCGCAGGCGATCGTGTCGCCGTGCGCGGTACACGTTGCCGGCCTTGTCTGTATTGATCATACCACTGCCTGTAGGGTTTTATCCGTCATGCCTGCACGGTTTTATCCGCACGTCGTTCAGGACCGGAAACGCGCGCCGGTGTGATGCTGCGGGAGTTCCCGGGTGGATGGCGGGTC
>JAEWSN010000141.1 GCA_023459915.1 Bacillota bacterium | reverse complement strand
CACCAGCAAGCCCCCGTCAACGATTGAATGGGAATAATGTAAAGGGTTGTTGAAATCTGCTTGGCAACAGGTACTGGCCAGGCAGCTTGACCAGCTCCAGGCATATGCTCTGGCAACAAATATTCGGATACTCCAGATTTCATGGACCCTGAGTGCAACTAGAAATGCCACAAGTCACAATAGTCATGCAAAATAGTTCAAGTCACGGATTCAAGCATCGAATGAGATTGTTTATAACATAAAAATGAACTATAACAAATACTATGTTAAAGTGTATTCGAGGTGGTTGTCATGCTCGAGTACCTGAATGAAGTATTGGGATTTCATGCCACAATCGATGCATGGGATGGCGAAAAGGCACTACCCCTCTATCTCCGTTGTCAATCCGGATTGGGACTGCGTAAACGATTGCAGCGAACTGGAAATCTGGAAATATGACCCGAATGCGCTGTGCCAAAACGGGATGGTTGACCCTTTTTCCCTCGTTCTGTCTCTCAAAGACGCAGAGGATGAAAGAGTGGAGACTGCGGTGATGGAATTCGTGGAGGGTCTGCAACGGTAATCGGTTTTGAGTCCTTTCGAGAACACTTCAAAGGATTTGAAGACTGCCATGTCATGATAGAAATCTTTTCCAGGAGACCGGAATATCAACTGAAACATCCAGAGATTCCTCTGACACCATTGCATGTGTCAGAGGAGGTTTAAAGTTTGTCGGCAATCATGCTGGATAATGATTTCGTGCTCATATGGAGATATCAATCTCTGTGCCGCGGTAGTGACGCTTGACGTTATTACCGCGACGCGTTATTATGAAGCTATGATACAGTCGTTTGAAGACAAAGACACAGAAAAACTTGCCCGGTTGGAGCGTGTGTCAAGGTTTGTGCAGTTCGAGCGCATTGCACTTCGGAAGCTGGCGCAGCTTGATGTTGCTGAAAGACTGGAAGATCTTCGTGTGCCACCCGGCAATCGACTGGAACAGCTAAAAGGGGACAGAGAAGGGCAGCATTCCATCCGTATCAACGACCAGTACCGAATCTGTTTTTCATGGACGGAACAAGGCCAAAAGGACGTAGAAGTCTGTGATTATCATTGAAGGGGATGTGCAACATTGGGAAAGCACCAGCTGGACCTGTAAATGCTTCGCATTTACAGGATAGACACGGATGCGTCCAAGCGGAAGCACCAGCTGGACCTGTAAATGCTTCGCATTTACAGGATAGAAAGGGGAAGTCATGAACGAGAAAACGGACATCAACCTCATCGATCCCATCACGCCAGGCGAGTTGCTGAACGAAGAATTTCTGCTTCCGCTTGGGATTACCAAGTACCGCATTGCAAAGGAAATCGGTGTGCCGGCACAACGGATTGGGGAAATAGTCGCAGGGAAGCGTGCCATCACGGCAGATACAGACCTTCGTCTCTGCAAGTATTTCGGGTTGTCGGCCGGTTACTGGCTTCGCATGCAGAACAAGTACGACACAGAAGAGACGCGTCGAAAAATACAGTCCGAACTTGATGGTATTACCCCAATGAACCGTGCCATATGATTCGATAGTCATTGCATGCGTTGCAACGATATGGCAATAAAAAGTCTGATACTCCAGATTTTCAGGACACTGCATGCAACCAGAAACACCACAAGCCATGTCAGCCATACAGAATCGCTCCAATCACGGACACAAACATGGGGTGGGAATAAATGCGGTTGCGTAGAAAAATAAACGAAAATCATAAGATACTCCACCGCCAGATATGATATAAGGTTTTATGATGGGCCATGGTTCCGGAATCGGCGAGGTGGGGATGTGCATACCCGTCAGAAAGACAGGATGTCAATCGGAAAGGGATGCCGGCATGTTCAAGGTCTTTCTTGTGGAAGATGAAATCGTTGTCCGCGAGGGCATTCGAGACAAAATTCTGTGGGAGCAGTACGGCTTCCATTATGCCGGCGACGCGCCGGACGGCGAGCTCGCCTTGCCCCTGATTCGACAGATAAGGCCCGATCTGCTGATCACCGACATCAAAATGCCGTTCATGGACGGCCTTGCGCTGACAGAACTGGTTCGAAAGGAATTGCCGAACATCAAGATCGTCATCATCAGCGGTCATGACGATTTTTCCTATGCGCAGAAGGCCATCGGTCTGGGCGTTGAGCAATACCTGCTCAAGCCCATCCTCAAGGACACGCTGGCGGAAACCCTGATGAACCTGCAACAGAAAATGCTGGCGGATCTGCAGCAGCAGGAGTATCTGGCCCGGTTCGCCCGGGAAGCCCAGGAATATGAGATGTATTCCCGCCGGCGTTTTTTTGAGAACGTCGTCACGGGTGGTCTTTCCGTCACCGAGATATCCGAGACGGCCAGGGAGATGGGCATCGATTTGAATGCGCAATGCTACAACATTGTGCTGTATTCATTGAGCGGTCCGGCCTTCAACGGCGGAGCGCCGGAACAGTATACGGATTTGCTGGCGAACGCGCAGGATCAGGTCACGCAGTTCGTGATCAAGCACCCCGAGCTCATTCTGTTCCGTTGGAACATCACGACCTATGCGGTGTTGATCAAGGGCGACATGGGAGACATCGCGCAACGGACACAAGCCTGTGTCGAGGACATCCAGTGCCGCTGTGAACAAGCCGGTCGTGATGTGGATTGGCATGTGGCCCACGGAACACCGGTTTCCCGGCTCAGTGCCATTCCGGCATGCTTCTCGGAAGCAAACCGGATATTGTCCTACCGCTATTTGTGCCCGGACATGCATGTGCTGACCGAAGCGTTGACGCGTGAACTTCGCGAACAGGGCGGCGTGAGCGCGCAAACCGGCAATGTCGAGATCGACCGCGGCCGTATTCACAGCTTCCTCATGAGCGGTGTGGCGGCGGACATCGATCCCTTTATTGATCAGCTGCTGCACGGGGTGGGCGAGGATGCCTCCCTGCCGTTGTTCTGCCGATACCTCACAGTGACGGTCAGTTATGCCGCGGCGGAGTATCTGGATGCCATCGGATGCCGCAAGGAGGGTTCCCTGCTGCGGGAGTTCCACCCGGATGACAGCCCGCCGACGCTGGAGGATGCCAGAAAAACGGTGCACAAGGTGCTCCGGCGGGCCATCGACGAGCGGGACAGCGAAAGCCGGAAGCAGCAGAGTGCCCTGCTGACGCAGGCGACTGCGTTCATTGACGCGCACTATCGGGATGAGTCGGTTTCACTGGATCGGGTGGCCCGCCAGGTCAACATCAGTCCCAACTATTTCTCGGCCATGTTCAGCCAGGAGGTTGGGCAAACCTTCATCGAATACCTCACGGGCAAGCGGATTGGGGAAGCCAAGCGGCTGCTCCGCCAAACCGACATGCGTGCCAGTGAGATCGCGGTGGCCGTGGGGTACAAGGATTCACATTATTTCAGCTTTGTCTTCAGGAAGGTGGCCGGCTGCACACCGAGTGAATACCGCAAGGGAAGCGTGATTGGGGTCTGACTGGGGTCTGACCCCAACAGCCATGGGGCTGGACACGATTGGGGGTCTGACCCCAACAGCCATGGGGTCTGACCCCGACAACTGTGTGGGAGCGTGACAGTGAACAAGGAAACAGGTCAACAATCGTCTCTTCGCAATGGGGAACCTCAACAGACAGGGCTTCGCAATGAGGCGGTTCAACAGACGGGGCTTCGCCAGGCGGAATCCAGGCCTGCGGCGGGACGCGATGCGGCGTTCGAGAAGATGCCGCTGCAGCGCAAGCTGTGGCGCATCATCCTGTTTGTGGCCCTGCCGCCGATGCTGGCCATCATTGCCATCGCGTCCATCGGCATCAGCTACGCGTTCAAGTATCAGGCCATTCTGAACAATGTCACCACGGCTTCCTCGTTCAATCAGAATTTCAAGGATGTCGTCGACAACAAGATGTACCACTTCGTGATCGACAGCCAGTATTCCGAGGGGCTGCCCAAGGTGATTGAGGAGGTCCAGTCGGCCGAGACCATTGCGGGCAGCCTGCTCGAAACCACCACGCAGAAGGACAGCCTTCGTGCCATCAGCAGCGTGTTGAGCCTGTGCCGGAACCTCAAGGAGAAGATGCAGCAGATCGCGGACACCCAGGATTACGATTCCCGCATGGATCAGCTGAGCAAGAACGTCTACATCACCACAGGCCTGATACAGGATTACATGTATACCTATCTGTATTACGAGGCGGCGCATCTGAACGCGCTGCAGTCCGACATGGTCTCCAACACCATCAAGCTGATTGGCGCAATCCTGCTGCTGTCGCTGGGGATGCTGTACTTCCTGCTGGCCAAGTCGAGAACGCTCAGCAACCGCATTGTGGATCCCATCGACAGGATTTGCGAGCGGCTGGAGGCCATCGGCAAGGGCAGCCTGCGGGTGTGCGATCCCATCCAGGCCGATGTGGAGGAGGTGCAGCTGCTCACCGACGGCATCGAAAACATGGTGGGCCATCTGAAGCGGCTCATCGATACAAATGCCGAGCAGGAGAAGCAGCGGCGCCGCACGGAGCTGGCGTTGCTGCAGGCGCAAATCAACCCCCATTTTCTCTACAACACGCTGGACACCATCATCTGGCTCATCGAATCGCAGAATATCCAGGAGGCGGTGAAGATGGTGGGCAGCCTGTCCAATTTCTTCCGCTTTTCGCTCAGCCGCGGCCAGAATGTCATCACCATCGCCGAGGAGGCCAAGCATATCGGCAGTTACCTGGAAATCCAGCAAATGCGTTATCGGGATCTGATGACGTATGAAATTGACATTCCGGAGCATCTGGCGCACTACACGCTGCCCAAGCTCACGCTGCAGCCGCTGGTGGAAAACGCGTTGTATCACGGCATCAAAAACCGGCGCCGCAAGGGGCGCATCCAAGTGACCTGCAGGGAGGCGGAAGATGTCGCGGGCACACTGGTGCTCGAAGTGATCGATGACGGCGCCGGCATGACAGCCGGCCGCCTCGGAGAAATGCGGGAAGCGCTGGCGCAAGGCAAGGGGGAAGGCTTTGGACTGCGAACGGTTCACCAGCGCATTCAGATCCTGTTCGGCGAACCCTATGGCTTATCCCTGGAAAGCGCGCCGGATGAGGGAACCCGGGTGATGGTGAGAATTCCGATGCAGGCGGCCGACAAGGCGTTGGCCGGATAATTTGGATGGGTTGCACGGGAACCGATTCACTGACGAAGCGGCGCAATGACGCAGATGGTTGAGATGGAGGTGACGGGATGAATTTCAAACGAATGGCGGCCCTGTGCTGCATGCTGTGCCTGTTCGGTTACAGCGGTTGTACCCAGGCGACGGCGCCGGCAACAAGCCCGACACCCCAGACTCCCATCGTGGTGGGGTTTTCGCAGGTTGGGGCCGAGTCTGAATGGCGGGTGGCCAATACCGAGAGCGTGAAGGCCGCGCTGAGCGAGGAGAACGGCTACGAGCTGATTTTTGACGATGCCAGAAACATGCAGGAGAACCAGATCCGGGCCATCCGCAACTTCATTCAGCAGGAGGTGGATTTCATCGTGTTCTCCCCCCGGGTGGAAACCGGCTGGGATTCCATCCTGCAGGAGGCTAAGGATGCCGGGATTCCCGTCATCGTCATTGATCGGGATATTGTCATTGCGGATGAAAATCTGTACCAGGCTTATGTGGGCTCGGATTTCAGGCAGGAGGGGGAAAAGGCCGTCGCCTGGCTGGCGGCTTTGCTGGAGAAACAGGAGCGGACGGCCGAGGAAATCCGGATTGTGCATCTGCAGGGGACGCTGGGCTCCACCGCGCAGCTGCATCGAACCGCTGCGCTGGAGGCGGCGGTGGCGAAAAATGGGAACTGGAATATTGTGGAGCAGGAGAACGGCGATTTCACCCGGGCGAAAGCCTATGAGGTCATGGGCGCCATCCTGCAGCGGACGACGGACATCGATGTGGTGTATTGCGAGAATGACGGGGAGGCCCTTGGCGCGATTGACGCGCTGGAGGAGGCGGGTCTGACCTGCCATCCGGACAACGGGGTCATCGTCATTTCCTTCGACGCCACCAGGAAGGGCCTGGAATACTGCTTTGAGGGGAGAATAGCGCTGAATGTGGAGTGCAACCCCCTGCAGGGTCCGTACATCGACGGAATCATCCGGAAGCTGCAGGCTGGAGAAGCGGTTGAACGCAAGAAATTCGTCGATGAGACGCTGTTCGATCACTATACCATCACCAAGGGCATGATTGAGCAGCGGACCTATTGAAGCAGTGGTGGTTTTCTTACGATCCGTGTCCAAAATCATACGATGGATCTTGTGCAGCGCGTGAAGGGCCAGCGCATGCGGTTCGCTTTTTTCATGGGATGGTTGGATTGCTTATGGATCCTCCCAAAAGCGCTTGTTGCGGGTTTTTCGGTCTGATATAACCGGTTCAGACAGAGCGAATCCCCGACCCGAAGTGTTTGAAAGGAGATCCCAACATGAAAAAGGCATTATTGGTTCTGGTCAGCTTGCTCATGGTTTTGAGTCTGGTTGCCTGCTCCTCCACACCCGCGCCGGCGTCACCGGCGGCGTCCGAATCACAGGCGGCCGCGCAGCCTGCGGCAAAGGTGCTCAAGGTGGGCATCGTCAACAATCCTCCCTCCGAATCCGGTTACCGCGCGGCCAATGTGGCGGACTTCGAGAAAGTCTTCACGGAAGCCAACGGCTACAAGGTATCCACCTTCTACAGCCTGAAGAATGACGAGCAGCTCAACGCCGCTTCCCAGTTCATCACCGATGGCGTGGACTACCTGCTCATCTCCGCCGCCGCGACAGACGGCTGGGATTCCGTGCTGAACAAGGCCAAGGAAGCCGGCATCAAGGTGTTCCTGTTCGACCGCATGATCAAGACGGACGAAGGCCTGTATGAAGCCGCTGTGGTTTCCGACATGGCACAGGAAGGCATCACCGCGGTGGATTGGCTCAAGGCGCAGAAGCTGCCGGAATACAATGTCATCCATATCCAGGGCGCAATGGGCTCTGACGCGCAGATTGGCCGTACCGGCGCGCTGGACAAGGAATTTGCCGCCGGCACCATGACCAAGGTGGTGCAGCAGACCGCCACCTGGGACGAAGCCGAAGCCAAGAAAATCGTGGAATCCGTCATCAACTCCAAGGAAAAATTCAATGTCATCTACGCGGAGAACGACGGCATGGCCAAGGGCGCTGTCGCGGCGCTTGACGCAGCCGGCATCACCCATGGCGTTGGCAAGGACGTTGTCATCATGGGCTTTGACTGCAACAAGTGGGCGCTCCGTGAGCTGCTCGCCGGCAATTGGAACTATGACGGCCAGTGCAGCCCCTTCCAGGCCGCGGTCATCGAAGGGATGATCAAGGATCTGGAAGCCGGCAAGACGCTGCCGACGAAGAAGGTCATCTCCGAAGAAAAGGGCTTTGACGCCAAGACCATCACCCAGGCGGACATCGACACCTACGGACTGGGCGAATAACATTCCCCGATGCCGGCACACGGGACGCAAGCATGCTGCGTGTGCCGGCATCATTGATTGTCCTCCCTTTTGCCACCCCTAAGATTTTCCTTATCATTTTCCTTTTCATTCTTATTTTCCTATTCTCTCTCTCTTGGCATGATCCGCGCATTCAGGACATGGGTGGATTGTGCAGGCTCTGCGGTGCCGGGTATGCGGCATGGTGCCACGTGCCCGCACCGCGTTTTTTTGAAGCAATGCTGTGAAGGATGGTTGCCTGTGGAAAACGACATTGTATTGTCCATGCGAAACATCTCCAAATCATTTCCCGGTGTGCGCGCGTTGCATCAGGTGGATTTTTCCCTGAAAAAAGGAGAAATCCACGCCCTGATGGGAGAGAACGGCGCCGGCAAATCGACCCTTGTCAAGGTGCTGACCGGTGTGTATGCCAAGGATACCGGTGAAATCCACCTTGCGGGCCATCAGAAGGAAGTCGCGATCAAATCGCCGCAGGATGCCCAACAGCTGGGCATCAGCACGGTGTATCAGGAAATCACCCTGTGCCCGAATCTTTCCGTTGCGGAAAACATGTTCATCGGGCGGGGCGGGGATCGTGTCATCCAGTGGCGTTCGCTCAGAAAACGGACGACGGACATCCTCGAAAAGCTGAACATTCCGGCACGGGCCACCCAGCCCCTGGCCACCTGTTCGCTGGCCGTGCAGCAGATGGTTGCCATCGCGCGTGCCGTGGACATGGAATGCAAGGTGCTGATTCTGGACGAGCCGACCTCTTCGCTTGATGAAAATGAGGTGGAGAAGCTGTTCGCCCTGATGCGCGACCTGAAGGATCAGGGGGTCGGCATCATTTTCATCACGCATTTCCTGGAGCAGGTGTATGCCGTGTGCGACCGGATCACGGTGCTGCGCAACGGCGAGCTGGTTGGCGCGTACGAAGTCAGGGATCTGCCGCGGGTGCAGCTCATCTCGAAAATGATGGGCAAGGAACTCGATGAAATCTCCGGGCTGGAAAACCAGAAGGTGTTTCCCGACAAATCGGGTGCCATTCCTGTGTTTGAAGCGCATGGCTTGTCCAGCGCGGCCGGCACGAAGGCCTTTGATTTCAGCATCCACAAGGGGGAAGTGAACGGGTTCACCGGGCTGCTCGGCTCGGGCCGCAGTGAAAGTGTGCGCGCCATCTTCGGCGCGGATCGGGTGACCGGCGGCCGGGTGAAGGTCAACGGACACACCGTGCGGATTGCCAAGCCCCGCGACGCCATGCGCCACGGATTGGGATATTTGCCGGAGGACAGAAAGCAGGATGGCCTCGTGGAGGAGTTGTCGGTCCGGGAAAACATCATCCTGGCGCTGCAGGTCATGAAGGGGTTCTTCCGGCCGTTTTCCAAAGCGGAGGCGGAGGCCTTTGCCGACAAATACATCAAGCTGCTGGGCATCAAAACCGCGTCGTCGGAGACGCCCATCAAATCGCTTTCCGGCGGCAACCAGCAAAAGGCCATTCTGGCCCGCTGGCTGCTCACCAATCCCAAATACCTGATTCTGGACGAGCCGACCCGCGGCATTGATGTGGGGACGAAGGTGGAGATTCAGAAGCTGGTGTTGAAGCTTGCCGAGGACGGTGTGAGCGTGACGTTCATCTCCTCCGAGATCGAGGAGATGCTGCGTACCTGCTCCCGGCTCATCGTGATGCGGGATCGCAACATCGTGGGAGAGTTGCGGGGAGAAGAAATGACACAGGCGAAGATTATGCACACCATCGCGGGGGAGGCGGTTCAGGATGGCTAAATGGTGGGAAAGGCTCTCGAAATCCCAGCTGCTGGTACCGCTGTCCGCGCTGCTGCTGCTGGTGGTGTTCAATCTGTTCCGTGACCTCGACTTTTTTTCCATCACGCTGGCCATCAACAACGATGGCAACGCGGTGCTGCAGGGCAATCTCATCAGCATTCTGGATGGCGCGTCCGAACTTGCCATTCTTGCCATCGGCATGACACTGGTGACGGCCTCCTCCAGGGGACAGGACATCAGCGTGGGCGCGGTGGCGGCCATTGCGGGCAGCGTGTTTGTGCGTGTGCTCCGGGGCAATGAAATCACCCTGTCCGTCATCCTCGGCGCGTTCCTGGCGGCCTGCGTTGCGGCGATGCTTTGCGGCCTGTTCAACGGCACGCTGGTGTCCGTGTTCAAGATTCAGCCCATGATTGCCACCCTGATTCTGTTTTCGGCCGGCCGATCCATCGCGTATTGGATCAACGGCGGCGCAACGCCGACCGTGGACAGTCCGCTGCTCAACTATATCGGCAAGCTGATTCCGGGGATTCCCATTCCATCGCCCATCCTGATTGTCATGGCTTTCGGGGTGCTGGTTTCGCTGGTGCTGCGGTTCACCAACCTGGGACTGTACACGCAGGCGGTGGGCATCAATGAGAAATCCGCGCATCTCAACGGCATCAACGCGGTGGGGATCAAGCTTGTCACCTTCATGATCATCGGGGTGTGCGCCGCGCTGGCGGGATCCATCGGCGTGTGCAAAATCGGCCTCATCAACCACGAGAAGATTCTGCTGGATATTGAAATGGACGCGATTCTGGCCGTCGCCATCGGCGGCAATGCGCTGGGTGGCGGAAAATTCAGCCTCAAGGGCTCCGTCATCGGTGCCTACGTCATCCAGGCGCTGACCACCACGCTGTACGCCATCAAGGTGCCTTCCACACAGGTCAAGGCGTACAAGGCCATTGTGATCATTCTCATCGTGGTGCTCGGATCCCCCGTGATCAAGGCGCACCTCGCCAAGCTGCGCGACACCAGGCTCAAGCCGTTCCTCAACAAACTGGCCCACAAGCCTGCGGGTGCCATGGAAAATCAATCATGAAGCGCCATTTGGCGGCTTGAATTTCAAGGCGGGAAGAATCACGACAGTATGGGAGAAGCAACAAGATGACAAGAGAAAAGGATCATTTGCCCGGTGTAACCGGTAAAAGCGTCCGGGAACCGATTTCCAATATAAACCTGCTGCTGGCCATCACCATCGGCACGTTCTTCGGCATGTACGCGCTGGCCATGCTGGTCTGGGGCGGCGGCTTCCTCAATCCGCAGCAGTTTCTGGACATCTTCAACAACAACGCGTTCCTCATCGTCATCTCCTGCGGGCTGACGGTGGTGATGATCACCGGTGGCATCGACATTTCAGTGGGCGGCGTCACCGCGCTCGTGACCATGTCCTGTGTGGTCCACCTCAACAGCGGCAACGGCAGTGTTTTGGGCTCCCTGATCATGGCACTGGGCATTGGTCTCGCGTTTGGACTGATTCAGGGTCTGCTGGTGTCCTATCTGGAGATTCAGCCGTTCATCGTCAGCCTGGCGGGCATGTTCTTCGCGCGCGGCATGATCACCATCATCAGCAATGATCCGCAGACGGCCGGCCTGGAGTCTTTTCTGGCGCTGAAGGCGTTCCGGATTGTGATTCCGGGAATCGGTTACTATGGAAAGGCAGGCAACTTCATCCCCGCCAGCATCGAACTGGGGGTTGCCGTGGCCATGCTGGTGGTGCTGGCCATCTTCCTCATGCTGGGATGGACACGGTTCGGCCGCAACCTGTACGCGGTAGGCGGCAACATGCAAAGCGCCATGATGCTCGGCATCAACGTGAAGCGCACCAAATTTTTCGCCTACCTGCTCTCCGGCCTGCTGGCCGGCATCGGCGGCTTTGTGTACCTGCTCCACACCGGGGCGGGGGACGCGGCCAACGCCACGGCGGCGGAGATGCAGGCCATTGCGTCCGCCATCATCGGGGGCACGTTGCTGACCGGCGGTGTGGGCAATGTTGTCGGGACCTTGTTCGGTGTGCTGTCCCTGATGACCATCAACAACATCGTGCGCGCGTCCGGGCTGCGGGACCCGTGGTGGCAAAGCATCACCACCGGCCTGATGCTGTGCTTCTTCATTCTGCTGCAGAGCGTCATCCTGTCGGTGCGCGAGAAGAAAACCACCATTGCGCTGCCGGCATGGCTGCTGTTCAAGCGCAAGGCGATGGGGTCAGACCCCACTGCAGGGGTCTGACCCCACTGTGGAGATCTGTTTCAGTAGGCGATGACAATCTCGCCTTTTTCCAATACCTCAAACGGTCCTGGGATGACGGCTTTGCGCTCGTTTCCGAAGTAATCGCGGTCGAACCGGAGGGGGCTTCCGTCCGGCTGCTCGTACTTCATCTCCGCATGATATGCCATGCCCAGCGTGTCGGTGGTGACCACTTCGCACAGGCCGGTGTTCAGCTGCGCCGGGTTGTTCACCCGGACAACCACCTTGCCCGCGGCCCGGTCCACGATGTCCACCTCGATGCCGCTGTCCGCGCAGACGGTGGCGCCTTCTTCCTTCACATAGGGCGCCGCCCCGTTCAGATACAGGTTGTGTGCGATGTGCACCGGCAGCCGGTGGGGGAGAAACGCCTGCGGGCCTTCCGGCGGCGGATCGCTCGGGGCCGGACACGCGTCGTACTGGGAGGAACCCACCGGAGTCAGCGTGAAGGTGACGTTACCAGGCATGCCGTCCATGACCGGGGCGCCGTCCCAGAAACTGGCGGTCACGGGCTGGTCATCATCCGCCAAATCGCGCAGGAAGATGTTGTTGTACAGCCGGTCGTCGCCACCGAGGATGTTGGAGACGCCATACACATCGGTGTGATGCGGGAAGTGGTAGGGGGTATACCTGTTCAAATCCTGCTTGGAGGCGAATTTCCCCAGGATGAGGTTGTGCACGAACGCGGCGCCCGAGGACATGTCCTTGAACGCCCATTTGGACAGGAACAGGTTGTGGTCGATGGTGTAGGGGCCGTGGCACACCTCCACCATCATGTCCTCGCTGCAATTGTCATAGAATACGTTGCGCGAGACGCGCGTGCCCTGTGCCTGCCAGTCCAGCCACACACCGCGGTAGCTGTCATGGATGGTGTTGCCCTCGATGACCGTGTCGAGTGCGGCATGGAACTTGATGCCGCCCACTTCCGCGCCATGGAATTGGCGCTTGTAGTGGACACGGTAGATGTGGTTGTGCGAAATGGTGGAGAACGCCGGGCCGAGGTGCCCCACGATACCGGCCTGTTCGCAGTCCCGGATGATGTTGTTGCGGACGATGTGGCCGCCGACGTTTTCCTTTGTCCAGCCGGCGCTGTGCAGGGCGCGGAAGATTACCTCGCGTTCCCGCTGGGTGCCGCCCTTGAAGCCGGTTCGCGTCCATTCGTTCTCCCCGGTGCTGATTTCCTTGCCAAGGCTGATACCGACACATTTGGAATCGCTGATCTCATTGTCCTCGATGATCCAGCCGCGGCTCCAGTGGGGGCCGATGAGTCCGGACTGGAACGCGGTCGGGGGCGCCCACGTGGTGGCCGCCTGCCGGAGAATGAAGCCCCGAACCGTGATATATCCCTTGCCGGTTTGCGACGGGAAGAACACATGGGGGCGCACATTGATTTCCACATTGCCGCCACGCGGGTCCGCGCCGTGGAAATTGGCCCAGATCGTTGTTGCCGCTTCGCCCACCTCGCTGTACCAGGTGTATCGGGACCCCGGCTTGTCGAAGGAGTTTTCGGTTTCAACCGGGTTTTTCACCCCGTCCAGGGATTGGGCTTCGTACATGGATTTTCCGTTCAGATACACTTCGCCCGTGTGGAAGGTCTTCTCGCGTTCAAAAAACCAGTCGCCCGCCACCTTTTCCACATAAGGGTGAAAATCGCCGAACAGGCTGTTGGGAACCGTAGCCTTCCAGACGGTGCCTTCTTCGAGCGACCAATCCGTGACCACTTCCGCACCGGAGATGACGACAGCTTCCCCCTCGGCCGCCTGATAGACGATGCGGCTGTGCCCGGTGCCGCCATTGGCCGGATTGACCCATTCTCGATAAATGCCTTCATGGACGGTGATCACGTCGCCGGGCAGCGCAATGCGCGCGGCTTTCGAAATCGTCAGGAACGGGGCTTCGGCTGTCCCCGGGCCGTTGTCGTTCCCATTCTTTCTGATATGGTATTCCATCGTTTTTCCTCCGGTTGTGCGTGATGGTCCGTGCGTGTTCACCCAAGCATGATGACACAGCCGCATTAGCATCATAGCACATGGTTGTGCCCGGATTCTCATGAAATTCTCATCCATCGACAATGCTGATCTCATGGTTGCCCGCTATGATGTGCTCATGAGGTCAACGGATCGTGATATGATGAATGGACAGTGGATGGAGGGACCCGGACATGATCACCATTGAACAGATTGACGAGTTTCGCAAACGGACGAACAGCAGCTATGAGGACGCGCGGGTATTCCTCGAACGTCATCAGGGCGATGTGCTTGATGCCATCATTGATTTTGAAAAGACAAAGGCGGCCGGCCGGCCGCCGGTCAAGAAGCCGCAGCAAAAAGGGGAGTTGTGGCGCTGGATTCTGGAGCTCCTGCAAAAAGGCTTCGATTTGCGCATGACCGTGGAAGACAAAACAGGCAAGCTTCTGTTCACCGTACCCGTCCTGCTGCTGCTGCTGCTGACCCCGGCATGGCCCATGCTGCTGATCTCCTGCCTGTTCCTGATTTTGCTTGGCTTCAAGCTGGGATTTAGGGACATCAAGTCCACCGCTGTCAATGTCCAGGAGATCTTCAACACGGTGGGCACCCAGTTTCGCGATGCGAGCGGCCATCATGCGCAACGGGACATGCG
>JAEWSN010000140.1 GCA_023459915.1 Bacillota bacterium | reverse complement strand
ACCCCCAGGGCCACCATGGCCTCCATCGCCTCCCCGAAGCCATCCACCCGTACCGCCTGAATGCCCAGGGTGCGGGCCGCCGTGACATTGACCGGGTGATCATCAAAATACAGCACCTCGGCCGGTGACGCGCCCAGTTGGCCCATCACCGCCTCAAAGATGGCGGCGTCCGGCTTGAGCATGCCGAGGCGGCAGGACAGGAAGGCATGGGGCAGCGCCGCCAGCTCCGGCAGCATGGCGCAGGCCAGGGCCCAATGGGGTTCACTGGTGTTGGACAGAATCCCGGTTGTGAAGCGCCGCGCCAACAGCGGCAGCACCTGGGCCGGGCCTTCATACGGCGCCTCCAGAAAGCGCTCGAAAACCTCCAGAAACGCTGCTTCCGACATCTGCAAACCCATGTCCGGTATGACCGCGCGGCAAAAATCCGGCAGGGATATCCTGCCGGATTCAAACTGGCGCACAGCCGGAGACTGGAGCCAGTGGTTCAGAAACGACGTCTCGGTCGCCCCCTTGGGCATATAATCGAGCAACACGCGATGCCCACGCAACCGGATCAGCACCCCGCCCAAATCGAACAGGATGAACCGGATGGGCTGCATGCCGCTCAGTCCTTGACCTTGGTCATCACCAGATAGCCAAGGCCGGCGTAGACGACGATTGCGACCAGCGCGCTGAAGCTGAAGTAGGAATACTTCTGGAACAACGACTTGAGCAGCGAAATCAGCTGATACGCGCCATAGCCGAACAGCCCGGCATACAGGAACTGCGTCTGGCGGTTGGCCCAGCACATCAGCAGGCCCAGCACGAACAGGTACCAGGCGAGCGGCCCGACAATTGTGCCGATGATGCCCAGGTTCAGGAACAGGTTGATGAGCAGGAAGGCCAGGGAGCCAAACACCAGAATCACATCCAGATGCATCAGGGTTCCCAGGAATGGAACCTTCTCAAAGCCTTCCTTCAGGGTGTCGCCCAATCTTCGAAAAATGCTCATGCCTCAGCCTCTCTTTCTGTTCTGCCACGGGTCCGCCGCCACCGGCCGGCCGTGTTTGCCGGCTTGCGGTGAATCGTCAGGGAGTTGTCCCCCCCACCTGCTTTCACAATAGCACAGACCATCGTGCGCGTCAAACGGTAAAACCTTTCCCCATGCCGGTTTCAACCCATCGGTCCAGCACAAGCCCACCTCCGGTTTCCCTCATTCAAGCGTTCGCTCCTCCAGCAGCTCCTCCTCCGGGCCGTCCGGCACGGCCACACGCGGCCTTCCCACCACGCCCTTGGTCATCCAGCGGTTGGAGAAATAGCGCCACAGCACAATGCAGGTGGAAAGCGTCCAGCCGATGGGCAGGGAATACCAGATGCCCCGGTAGCCGATTTCGGGGACCCCGGACATGAGATAGGCCGCCAGCACGCGGGTGGACAGCGCCGCGATGGTGGTGAACAGGGGGATCATGACATCGCCCGCGCCGCGCAACAGGCTGTTGCCCGCAAACATGACGCCCATGAGGAAGAAAAAGACCGCGACAAAGTCGATGTAGGAAAGGCCGTAATGCATCAGCTGGGACAGCTTGTCCGGTTCGATGTCCGACGGCAGGAACCAGCCGAGCATGGTCTCCCCGAACAGGTATATCACGGCCAGCGTCAGCGCGGAGGCCACCAGATCGATGATCAGTGTGGCACGAAAGCCCCTGCGGACACGGTCGAACTTCCCGGCCCCCACATTCTGTCCGGTAAACGTCGTGAGCGCCATGCCGATGTTCATCACCGGCAGGGTGCCGATGGACTCTAGCGTCCCCGCCATGGTGACCGCGGAGGTCATCACCTTGCCATAGCTGTTGACCAGTCCCTGGATGGCCATGAACCCCACCGACAGCAACGTCTGCTGGATACCGGAGGGAATGCCGAGCTTGACGGAGGTGGCGAACAGACCGCGGTCGAACACCCACTCCCCACGGCCAATCGCCAGCAACGGCACCTTCCGGTAGATGTACACGGTGCACAGGATGGCGGCGACTCCCTGGGAGAGAATGGTCGCGAACGCGGCGCCGCCGACACCCCAGCCCAGGACCGCCACAAACAGCAAATCGAGGGCGATGTTGAGCAGCGTCGCCACAATCAGGAACACCGTGGGAGATTTGGCGTCCCCCAGGCCACGCAGCAGGGCGCCATAGGCATTGTACAGGAACGAAAGCGGCATGCCGGCGAAGACAATCCGCAGATAGGTGACCGCCACCGGGAGCACCTCGGGATCCAGCCGCATCAGCCGGAACAACGGTTCGGCGACCAGAATGCCCACCACGGCGACCACGAGCGAGGCGCCCATCAGGAACAGCATGTTGGTGGACACGGTCCGCTTCACCTGGTCGTGCTGTCCCGCCCCGAATTGCTGGGAGACCACGGTGGTGGCCCCCATGCCGATGCCCATGATCAGGGCCGTGGTGAAGAACATCACGGGAAAGCTGGTGCCGACGGCGCCGAGTGCGTCCTCGCCGACAAACCGGCCCACAATCAGTCGGTCCGCGATGTTGTAGAACTGCTGGAACAGCTGACCCAGGATCATGGGGATGGCAAACGCCAGAATGGCCTTGAACTCACTGCCCTTTGTCATGTCCTTCATCGGGATGCCGCCTTTCGCTCCAGATCGAGCAGCCACTGCTGCATGGGGTTGTCGCGTCTGCCCATGAACCCGGTGGGGGTGCCGTTCGCGCCGATCACCCGGTGACAGGGCACCACCAGCGCCGTGGGATTGGCCCGCAGGGCCTGGGCCACCGCGCGGGCCGCGCTGGGCTGCCCAATCCGCATGGCAAGCTGCCCATAGCTCGCGGTCTCCCCGAACGGAATGCGGCGGGCCTCCCGCCAGACGGCCCGCTGAAACCCCGTGCCGAAGGTCGAAACCGGCAGCCGCAGGTCCGGTTCGGGATGGGCCAGCCAGTCCGCGATGCGTGCCGCCGCCCGACGTGTGATGTCGTCCGGTGCCGCCGGATGCCCCCACGCCTCCCGCGCGGAGAACAGCACCGGCGCCCGGTCCGCGTCCGTTGCCGGCAACGCGGTGCGAACCACGCCCAGGCTGTTGGTCAGCACCGCCATCCGGCCCAGCTCCGTGTCAAAGGTCATGGCCCTGTAAACAGGGTGCGCCGTCAGCGGACGTACGCTTTCCCACAGTGCGCGCCGGTTTTCAAAAACCGGAACGCCCACCCGGTGGAGCCGCTCGGCGGACACATGCCCGTCCGCGACCATGGCTACCCGGATGCCGGCTGAAGAGGCCGCCTCCTCGTCGTGCTCCGTGTCGCCCACATAGAGGATTTGCTCCGGCGGATACCCGCATGTGCGCACCCACTCCCGCACCAAATGGTCCTTGGTGCCGCCGTGGTTGTCGTCCCGGCCAACCAGGGAGCTGAAGTATGGCGTCAGGCCGTATTCCGCCACCTGCCGCGCCAGCGTCCCCTGCTCGGAGGCCGACACGATGGCATGGGTGACCCCCGCTGCGCGGGATGCCTCGAGCACCTCGCGCACATCCGTGTGGATGTCCGAGGCGGGGAAGCCGGCATGCGAGGACTGTGGCGGCACTTCGCCGGCAACGGCCCGGGCATAAGCGTCGCCGAATTCGTCACACAGCACCTCGTAGGCCTCCGCCTCCAGATCGAATCCGGTCAGCTCGTAATATGCCCGCACGGGAAACCGGATGCGATCCCGGTATCCCGCCAGGGACTCGCCCGCAAGCCCCCGGCGGCGCATCAGGGCGTCGACGGCAGCCGCGCAGGCCTGCGCGTCATTGAGCAATGTCCCGTTCCAGTCCCATACGATATGCCTGATGGCCGTCTTGTCCACAGTCTGTCTTGATTTCATATCCTTGCCTCCCACGCGGGTGCGGTAAGACATCCGAACGTGTTTCTGGTATACTTCAGGTAGGGATTGTTCCGGCCACAACGCATGCCACCCGTGCCGTCAGGCACCTGTTTCCCACAGTGGCCGGAGGAATAAACCAATTGGATGGTTTCGCCGCCGCAATCCATTTTCGCGAAAAGGGAGAACCGCTTGGAAACCTTTGCTTCCGTTCTGGCCTGTGTCACGCAGCAGCGCGACTGCGACAAACTCATTTTCGAGGCGGCCCGCCTCACTGCGCCCAACGGCACGCTCGAGGTGCTCCATGTGTCTGAGCGCGCCTTCAACTTCTTCGAAAACATCCGTGAGGGAGAGGCGCTGGAGTATCTGTTCGCCACGGCAAAGTCTGTGGGGGCGGAGCTGACCATCATCAACGGCGTCCAGGCACCCGAAACCGTGGCCCAGTTCGCCGAACACCGGCAACCGGATTGCATTGTCATCGGGCAATCCCACACGGACGGCAACCGCCGGTTCAGCGAGCGGCTTTCGGAGCTGCTCCTCGATTCAGACATCCGCATCCTCACGCTGCCGGTGACCGAATAGCCCCACCTGCCGCCCAATCCGCTGCCGGTGACCGAACAGCCCCACCTGCCGCACAATCCGCTGCCTTTGTCCAATGCCATTGTCCGCTTCCATGCTATGCCGGATTGTGCGGCGCCTTCCCTTCGTCCTGTGTCTGCAGGGCGGCATACACCTCCCGCTTGGTCAGGCCCCGCTCGCGCGCGGCCTTTTTCATGGCCTCCATGCGGCTCAGGCCGGCCGCCTCGTGCATGGCCACATGCGCGCCGACCGGCAGGGAGACCCATTGATCGCGCGCGGCCTGCGCCAACGCCTCCCGTGACGCGCCGCCCACCACCATGACATACTCCCCGCGCGGCGCGACAGTCTGATGATGGGCGAGCAATGCCGACAGGGGTTCCCGGAGCACTTCCTCATGACGTTTGGTAAGCTCGCGCGCCAACGCGCACGGACGCTCCCCCCATGTGGCCAGCATGTCCGAAAGGGTGGCCAGCAGCCGGTGGGGGGCTTCGTAGAACACCATCGTCCGCGTCTCCTCCCGCAGCGATTCCAGCTGCCGGAGCCGTTCCTGGCGGGTCGCGGACAGGAACCCCTCAAAACAGAATCTGCGGGTGGGCAGGCCCGACAACACCAGCCCCACCACGGCCGCTGCAGGCCCTGGCGCCATGGTGACGGCAAACCCCGCCGCCACCGCCTGCCGGATGAGAATCTCTCCCGGGTCGGAAATGCCGGGGGTGCCCGCGTCACTGACCAGCACCAGCCGCTCGCCGGCGGACAGGCGCTGCAGCAGGGTGGCAACCCTGGCCTGCTCGTTTCGGTCATGGCAGCTGAGCATGGGCTTGCGGATGTTGAAATGGTTGAGCAGCCGCAGGGTGTGCCTGGTGTCCTCGGCGACCACCAGATCGGCCTCGCGCAGCGCGCGGACAGCCCGAAAGGTGATGTCCTCAAGATTCCCGATGGGCGTCGCGACCACCAGCAGGCTTCCGCCAGGCTGTGCCGGGCCTTCGCGGGGCGGCGCCACCGTTTCGGAAAACATGTCTTCCCCTTCGCCCGCGGGCGGCATCTCAAAAGCGGCCATCGGTTCCCCTTTCATCCCAGTTGTCCGTCCGCCCGGCCCATCCGGCAAGCGCGGCCGTGCGCTACAGGTCCACCCGCACATGCCGGGTGACATGGCAGCTGATGTTGACGGCCACCGGCAGCCCGGCGATGTGGGTGGGATAGGACAGCGCGAGAACCGCCAGGGCCGTGGTGCTGCCGCCAAGTCCGGCCGGGCCGATCCCCAGCGTGTTGATCTCCTGCAGCAGCTGCCGCTCGAGTGTCCGCAGCTGCGGATCCTCCTGCAAACTGCCGATGGGACGCATCAGCGCGCGCTTGGCGAGCAGCGCCGCCATCTCCATGGTACCGCCGAGGCCGACGCCCACGACAATGGGCGGACAGGGGTTCGCGCCGGCACGGGAGACCGTATCCACCACGAAACGGCGCACCCCGGCCTCGCCATCGGATGGCTTGAGCATGGCCACCGCGCTCATGTTTTCGCTGCCGAACCCCTTGGGGCAGACATCCAGGCTCAGCCCATCCCCGGCCACCAGCGACAGATGGATGACGGCCGGCGTGTTGTCTCCCGTGTTGCGCCTGTCGAGGGGATTGGCCACCACGGAGCTCCGCAGGAATCCTTCCCGGTAGCCGCGGCGCACGCCCGCGTCAATGGCTTCCGTCAGCAATCCGCCCGTGATGCGGGCCTCCTGTCCCAGGGTCACGAACACCACCGCCATGCCGGTGTCCTGGCAAATCGCCATGCCTTCCGCCCGGGCGATGGCTGCGTTTTCGAGCAGCTGCCGCAGCACCACCCGGCCGGTGCCGGAAATTTCGGTTTGTTCCGCGGACGCCAGCGCGTCCATCACATCGGCGTTGAGTTGGCAATTCGCGCGGATGCAGGCCTGCGCGACCGCCTCCGTGATCTGTTCCACCGCATATTCACGCATGTCTGTCCCCCGTCCGCGTCGCACCTGTGGACACCCGCGGGGAGGCGGCCTGCGCCAGTTCCTGCAGGGCCACCTGCGCGGCGTTCTGCTCCGCCTCCTTCTTTGAATGGCCGGTTCCCTCTCCGAGCGCCGTGCCATCACAGGAGACGGCGACACGGAACACCCGCGCGTGATCCGGTCCGCTGCTGTCCACCACACGGTACACAATCCGGACATCCCCGGATTGCTGAAGCGCCTCCTGGAGCGCCGTCTTGTAGTCTTTTCGCGCCTCTCCCGACAACGCCGCCCGCACCATCGGCGCGAGCGAGGTCCGGATGATGTCGGCGGCCCGCTCGAGCCCCGCGTCGAGGTAGACGGCGCCGTATACGGCCTCCATGGCGTCCGCGAGGATGGAAGGCCTGTCACGTCCGCCGTTGAGGTCCTCGCCGCGGCCCATCAGCAGCCACTTGCCAATCCCCATGTCCCGCGCGGCCTGCGACAGCGAGGCCTCACAGACAATCAGGGCGCGCAGCCGGCTCATCTCACCTTCGGAAAGGGCTGGCGCAACGGCATACAGCAGATCCGCCATCACAAAGTCGAGCAGGGCGTCGCCCAGGAATTCAAGCCGTTCATTGCTCGACACCCCCGCGCCCGGGTTTTCGTTGACCCATGAGCTGTGGATGAGCGCCTGCGCGGCGCTTCGGGCATCGCCGAACCTGTGGCCGACAGCGGCTTGAAAAGCGGACAAATGGGGTCGCAAGTCTTCCGGGACATTCATGGCAGCATCTCCTGAAAAGTCTTTTTCCTGAAAAGCAATTCTTCCTGAAAATCCATTCACCTGAAAAAGAGGGAGCGGGTTCTCCCCGCTCCCTGCCGAACTGTCACATCCTGTTTCTGTCTTGCCTTTGATGCGGCAGGGAATGTCCACGCGTGGACATTCCCCATTATACCCGAGAGGCCTCCCTGCGTAAACCGGCCTCACGCGCCCGTGAATTTCTTGAGTACGATGGCCCCGTTGTGGCCGCCGAACCCCAGCGAGTTGGACAGCGCCCAGGTCAGCTCCTTGCTTCGGCCGACATTGGCCACAAAATCGAGATCGCAGCCCTCATCCGGTTCTTCCAGATGGATGGTGGGCGGCAGGAACGAATCCCGGATGGCCATCATGGTGATGACCGCCTCGATGCCGCCGGCCGCCCCGAGCAGGTGGCCGGTCATGGATTTGGTGGAGCTCATCGGCACGTTCATCACATGTTCCCCGAACACCCGCCTGGCCACCATGACCTCGATGGGATCACCCACCGGGGTGGAGGTGCCGTGCGCGTTCACATACCCGATGTCCTGCACGGAAATGCCCGCGTCCGCGATGGCCAGCGCCATGCATTTGGCGCCGGCCTCTCCGTCGGGCTGCGGCGCCGTCATGTGGTAGGCGTCGCAGGTGCAGCCATAGCCCACCAGCTCACCGAGGATATTGGCGCCCCGCGCCACCGCATGGTCGTACGCCTCGAGCATCAGCACCCCGGCGCCCTCGCCCATGACGAAGCCGTCGTGCCCCTTGTCGAAGGGCCGGCAGGCGGTTTCCGGATCGGGATTGAAGGTCATGGCGCGGCTGGCGCAGAACCCGGCAAATCCCAGCCCGGAGATGGCCGCTTCCGCGCCGCCGGTGATCATCACGTCGGCGTGGCCCGCCTGAATGGTTCGGAACGCGTCCCCGATGGCATGGTTGGCCGACGCGCACGCCGTGACGACACAGGCGTTGTAACCCCTGATGCCGAAATGGATTGCGACCTGACCGGAAGCCATGTTCGCGATCATCATCGGCGCGAAGAACGGGCTGACGCGTTTCACGCCCTTTTCCAGCAGGACACGGCTGTTCTCCTCAAGCGTGTCCATGCCGCCGATGCCGGACCCGATGATGACCCCGGCACGATAGGGATCCATGGTCTCAAAGTCGATGCCGGACTGCGCCACCGCCTGGGCCGCCGCCACCACGGCATACTGGGCGAACCGGTCCATCCGTTTGGCGTCCTTGCGGTCAATGACGGCCGAGGAATCGAAATCACGGATTTCCGCGGCCACCTTGGTGGGAAAATCCGCCACATCGAAGCGCGTGACCGTGGAAATGCCGTTTCGGCCGGATTTGATGGCCTGCCAGAATGTGTCCAGATCACAGCCAAGTGAATGGACAACGCCCATTCCGGTGATGACAACACGTTTGCTCATACCTTGTGTTCCTCCTGGCCGTCCCGGCAACACATGGGGGCTTTGACACGCGCCACGGGCCGCTGACGGCTTGTGCTGGGAATTATGATGAAAAAAAGCCCCAATGTGCATTGGGACTTTCCTTCTATTCCTTGGTTGCCGCTTACTGGTGAGCCTTGATGTACTCCACCGCGTTGGCGACGGTTGTGATCTTCTCCGCTTCCTTGTCCGGAATCTCGAGATCGAACGCTTCTTCCAGCGCCATGATCAGCTCGACGATATCGAGCGAGTCCGCGCCGAGATCATCGATGAAGGAGGCTTCCATGGTGACGTCATCCGCGTCCACACCCAGTTGTTCCACGATGATTTCCTTGACCTTTTCGAACATATTGATTCACCCCCTTCCGTCCAGCGAATCGCAGGGCTTTTGCAAGCCGATGCTTTCCGGTTCATGGTATTACATCTGCAAGCCACCGTCAATATGAATGACCTGGCCTGTTATGTAAGCAGCTTTGTCCGAGGCGAGAAAGAGCACCAGCTCGGCCACCTCGGGCGATGTCCCGTATCGTCCCGCCGGTATGCGCTTGAGGTAGTCTTCCCGCGTCTCCTGGGGCAGGGCGTCCGTCATGTGGGATTCGATGAATCCCGGCGCGACGGCATTGCACGTGACCCCCCGCGAGGCCAGTTCCCTGGCCACCGATTTGGTCAACCCAATCATCCCCGCCTTGGAGGCGGCATAGTTTGCCTGCCCGGCGTTTCCCGCCACGCCGACAATCGACGTGATGTTGATGATGCGGCCGGAACGCTTTTTCATCATGATTCTGGCCGCAGCCTTTGTCAAAAGGAACGCGCCCTTGAGGTTGACATCGAGCACCTGGTCCCAGTCGGCCTCACTCATGCGAATCAGCAAACCGTCGCGTGTGATGCCGGCATTGTTGACCAGCACATCCACGGTGCCATAGGCGGCCACCGCGGCATCGATCAGGGCCTGCGCCTGTTCGGGCACAGACACGTCCGCCCGGACGCCGATGGCCTCATGCCCCTGCTGCCGAAATCCTTCGGCGACCTGCGCCACTGCGTCCGTGGTACCGCTGAGCACCACGCGGGCCCCCTGCGCGGCAAACGCTTCGGCCATGCCGATGCCGATACCGCGCGTGGAACCGGATATGACAACGATCTTGCCCTTGAAGGCTTCCACATGGTCCATCTCAAACCTGCCTTTCCCGGAGCGCCTGGATGGTCTGTGTGATGGACGCCATGTCATCGGCGTTGTACACCGTCGCGTCCTTGGCAATCTTCCTGACGAAGCCGGCCAACACCTTGCCCGGACCAATCTCCACAAACGTGTCCACGCCCTGGTTGAGCATGGTGCGCACACAGGCCTCCCAGCGGACCGGAGAACTCACCTGGCGCACCAGGAGATCCCGGATGTCATCGGTCCCGCCGATGACATCGCCGGTCACA
The DNA here is from genome assembly GCA_023459915.1 of Bacillota bacterium. Lineage (GTDB taxonomy): Bacteria > Bacillota > Clostridia > DSM-8532 > DSM-8532 > JAEWSN01. The sequence continues at coordinate 8,032 of JAEWSN010000140.1, read as the reverse complement.
TTGGCCACCACGGGCATGTCGGGTGCGCCGAACACCACCGGTGCGAGTTCACGCGCCAGCGCTTCACCCGCGGGTTTGAGCAGGCTGCAGTGGAACGGCGCGCTGACCGCCAGCGGCATGGCCCGCTTGGCGCCCGCCGCTTTTGCCAGTTCACAGGCTTTTTCCACGGCGGCCACCTCACCGGCGATCACCACCTGTCCGGGGCAGTTGAAATTGGCGGGTTCCACGACACCGGCCGAGGAGGCCCCGGCACAGACAGACACCACCGTTTCATCCGGCAGGCCCAGAATCGCGGCCATGGTGCCGACTCCGACCGGGACGGCCTCCTGCATGAACCGGCCGCGCTTGCGCACCAGGGCGATGGCATCCGCCGCGCCCAGACTGCCGGCAGCCACGTGCGCGCAATACTCACCCAGACTGAGTCCGGCCGTCATGTCCGCCCGGATGCCAGCCGCAAGCAGCGGCTGCAGGCAGGCCAGACTCGCCGCGACAATCGCGGGCTGGGTGTTCTCCGTCACGCGCAAATCCGCTTCCGTGCCCTCGAAGACCAGCGCGCGCAAGTCCAATCCGGACGCGCGGCTGCCCTCATCGAAGATGGCGGCTGCCGCCGCGCTGGCCTCACAGGCCTCCCGGCCCATGCCGGGATATTGTGCCCCCTGTCCGGGGAAAAGAAACGCGAGTTTTCCCATTGTGTCCTCCTTGCTACCACACCAGTGTGGCCGCTCCCCAGGTCAATCCGCCGCCGAACGCCACCATCGCAATCTTGTCGCCCTTTTTGAGCATCCCCTTGTCGACCGCCTCATCCAGACAAACCGGAATGGAGGCGGAGGAAATATTGCCGGTGAACTCGAGGTTGGTGTAGATTTTTTCCATGGGGAATTTCAAACGCTTCTGGGCGTTCTGCAGAATCCGCATGTTGGCCTGATGCGGAAAAATCCAGTCCAGATCGGCAACTGCCATGCCGGCCGCTTCGGTCACCTTGCGGATCGCGTCGGCCATGATCCGGGCGGCAAACGCGAAGACCTCGCTGCCATCCATCCAGATGCTCTGTGTGAGGCCCCTCGGCCGGAGTTCCCGATCCGTCTGCGACACATGGAACGCCGGGAGTGTTAGCACGCTGCCCAGACTGCCCACCGCGCCCAGCTTGGTGGACAGGAGGCCCTGCCCCGGTTCCACCGGACCAAGCACCGCAGCGCCCGCGCCGTCCCCGAACAGCACACAGGTCTTGCGATCCTGCCAATCCGTCGCGCGGCTCAGCCCTTCCATCGCAACCACAAGAATCCGCCGTGCCGCGCCGGTCACAAGATACCGGTGCGCCACATCGAGCGCATACAGGAAGCCGGTGCAGGCCGCGTTGAGATCGAACGCCGCGGCGTTGTCCGCGCCCAACCGGGCCTGCAGCACACAAGCCATGGAAGGGGTCAGGGAGTCAGGCGTGATGGTGGCCACCACGATGAGATCGAGCTCCTCCGGCGAGACGCCCGCCTGTTGCAATGCCTTGCGGGCCGCCTTTTCACCCAAATCGGCCAGCGGCACGCCCTCGTCAAGCAACCGGCGCTCCCGGATGCCCGTCCGCTGCAGAATCCACTCGTCCGAGGTTTCCACGATTTTCTCCAGATCATGGTTGGTGAGCCGTTTCTCCGGCAAGCTGCCGCCAATTCCGAGGATGCCTGTTGTGACAAGTTCCATCATGTGTGCCTCCGTTTTCCGTGAAACCCTTGCGTCCGCCCCATGGACTTGCGCAAGTCCGCGTTATTCCGTCATTCAGGGTCTTGATATTCCGTCATGCAGGGTATGGAAAACAGACACGCCCGTCCGTCGTTGCCGCCGTTCGGGATGTTTACCCTGGTTTGCCATGTGTTTGTCTGAAGCATGCCGGCTACCGGCTGTCCTCCTTGTCGTGGAAGGCCTGTTGCAGCCGGGAAACAATTTGATGACGCGCGTCGTCGTTCACCTTGAGGATGGTGTTGGTGACCGCCTTGGCCCGCGCGTTGCCATGGCATTTGTAAACGATGCCGTTCACGCCGAGAATGGGCGTGCCACCGATCTCCTCAGGATCGACCTTTCGCTTCATCTCCCCGAGATCCCGGTGGACAATGGCCGCTGCCAGCCGCGTCCACAGGTTTCGCATGAAGATGCGCTTGAGATGATCCATGAAGAACCGACCGGTTCCCTCCATCATCTTGAGCATGGCGTTGCCGGTGAATCCGTCGCACACCGCGACATCCACCCGGCCGGCCGCGATGTCGCGCCCTTCGATGTTGCCGACAAAATTGAGACCCGAGGCCTGCAACAGGCTGAAAGCCTCCTGCACAACCGGGTGCCCCTTGCCGTCCTCGGTTCCCACGTTCACCAGCCCGATGCGGGGCGATTCGATGCCCTGCACCGCTTTCATGTAAGTGTGCCCCATGATGGCGAACTGCAGATAATTCAAGGGTTTCATCTGGGTGTTCATGCCCGCGTCGATGAGCATGGTGCCACATCCCTTCGAGGGCACCAGCGGCGCGAGCGCCGGCCGGTTGACGCCCACAAGGCGACCCGCGATGAGCAGCGAGCCCACCAGCAGGGCCCCGGTGCTGCCGGCCGAAACAAACGCGTCCGCCTCCCTGGCCTTGATGCGGCGCAGCCCCAGCACCATGGAGGATTGTTTCTTTGCCTTGATGGCCTCCGTGGGCTTGTCGTCATTGGTGATGACCTCGGCCGCGTGCGTGACATGGATGCGGGACTTGGGGAACTGCTCGCCTTCGAGCAACGCGGCGATTTGCTTTTGGTCCCCAATCAATTCAAGTTCAAAACCATCCGCGCGGCGAACCGCCTCCAGACAGCCTTTGACAATTTCATCCGGCGCGTTGTCCCCGCCCATGGCGTCGACAATGATTCTCATACGCCCCCATCCTTCCTGTCGGCTGTTTTCCGCACAGGCATGGCTTTCCTCTGATTTTCACCGGTTGCCGGAACCGCGGCGTCATCGGGCGCGAGCAGCTGCTCCCCGCCCGCATCTAGCTCCGCGAGAATGAACTTGCCGCGGAACATCTCCACCTGCCGGCTGGTGATGAACACCCATACGACGTGTCGGCCGCCCTCTCGGGACTCGCGCACGCTGGCCCTGGCCACCAGCCGGGTACCCGCCTGGATGGGCAGCTTGTACTTGATGTTCGCCACACCCACCAGCGCCACTTCCGCGTCGATCACGGCAATGGCGAGGGATTCGGCCATGGAATAGATGTAGTGTCCCCGCACCACGCGGGAATGGCTGAACACCATGTCGTCCGTGGTATCGAGCACGGAAATGCCATGATGTCCCAGTTGCAGCTCCACCAGTTCACCGATGAGATCTTCGGAGCGAAGGCTGCGCACCTTCCCCTGATTGGCGGAGGCCACCTCGCGGATGCGCTGCCGCAGCTCCGGAATGCCAAGCTCCAGCCGGTCCAGCCGGACGGTGGGAATGCTCACATCCAGATACTCCGCAATCTCCTCATCCGTCAGGAAGGGATCCTGTTTCAGCTTCTCCTGCAGGCGGCCATGCCGCTCCCGTTTCTGGTGGGGTTTTCTGCTCACGTCTGCTCCTTGTGCGAATCATCCCCCGCGGTTTTACCGCGGCGTCCCAACATCCGAAATGGTTTTCCTGCCAGCCGTTGAGCGTTGCGAAACCGGGATGAAAAGGCGTTGGGCAGTGACCGGCCGGAGTGTTATTACCTGATGATAACTTCTGTTGACAGTATAGCGGAACCATCGGCCTTTTGCAAGAGCCGATATTTCACCGCCTCCCTGAAATCGCACTCCGGGCGCTGAAATGCTAAAAAAATCGCCTCCCCATGCCCTGGACAGTTTGTCCGGAAACAGGGAGGCGGGTTGTCTGATGGGGGAGACAGGGGCAGGCCTACTCCGCGCTGAACGCGTAGACCGTGGTGTAGGCGTAGGTTTCGCCCGCCTTGAGCAGTGCGGAGGGGAACTCGGCATGATGCGGGGAATCGGGATAATACTGGGTTTCCAGGCAGAAACCCGCGTGCTGCGGATACACAGCACCGCCCTTTCCGGGGACATTTTGCAGGAAATTCCCGGTATAGAGCTGCACGCCCGGCTTGTCCGTCATGACGGTCATGACGCGGCCGGAAACGGGATCCTTTGCCGTGGCGCACACCTCGGGCAGCCGGGCTCCGGGATCGATGCAGTAGTTGTGATCGTATCCCTTGACCATGGTCATCTGCGGGTCCTCCGAACGGATGCGCGCGCCGATGGCCACGGGTTCACGGAAATCGAGATCGGTGCCCGCCACCGGCCGGATTTCCCCGGTGGGAATGGAGCCTTCCCCAATCACGGTGAACGCGGATGCGTTGATCTGCAGCGTCTGGTCGAACACGGTGCCGCTGTTGTGGCCGGCCAGGTTGAAATAGCTGTGGTTGGTGAGGTTGACGATGGTATCCTGATCGGTTCTGGCCTGGTAGTCGATGCGCAGCGCGTTGTTTTCGGTGAGGGTGTACAGCACCGTGACATCCAGATTGCCGGGATATCCCTGTTCCGTATCACGGCTGAACCAGGACAGCGCCAGGCAGTCGCCGTCGGCCGCGGGGACAACCGCCGAATCCCACACCTTCTTGTCGAAGCCCTGCGTGCCGCCATGCAGCTGGTTTTCACCCTCGCTCGGCACCAGGCGGTAGGTGATGCCGTCGTGCGTGAAGGAGGCCCCGGCGATGCGGTTGGCATAGCGGCCCACCAGCGCGCCGAAGAAGGGGTGCGGCTTGCGGTAGCTCTCGAGATCGTCGAAGCCGAGCACCACGTCCGCAAACATACCCGCGCGATCCGGCGCGAGCAGGGACACGATGATGCCACCCAGGGTGGTGATGCGCGCCTGCATGCCATTGCGGTTGGTCAGCGTATACAGGTAGACGTCCCGGTTGTCATGGGTTCCCCACAGTTCCCTTTTGATTTGAGCCATTTCAGATTCCTCCTCCATGCTTGTTCGCGGAGCCGTCCCGAAGCACGGCGCCGTTTTTCTTCAGATAATCCACACCGGATACAACTGTCAGCGCCACCGCGATCCAGAAAGTGATTTGTCCAAGGGGGATGGGCGCGATGAGCGAAACGGGAAAATCGCGCAGCAGCAGCGCGATGATGGCAATCAGCTGAAAAACGGTTTTCCACTTGGCAATGTTGCTCGCTGCAATGACGGTCCCCTGTCCGGCCGCGACAATCCGCATGCCGGACACGATGAACTCCCGGGCCAGAATGATGAAAACGCCCCAGGCACTCAGGCCGTCCGTCTGGGTCAGCGCCACCAGCGCGGCCGTGACCAGCAGCTTGTCCGCGATGGGATCGAGGAACTTGCCGAGATCGGTGACCAGATTGTACTTGCGGGCCACATATCCGTCGAGGGCATCCGTGGCCGACGCCAGAATGAACAGCACCGCGGCGGCCCAGCGCCCCCACTGTTCCATGCCCAGCAGGGGACCCAGCGGTCCCGGCATCAGCAACAGGAGAAATACGGGTGTGGCGGCGATTCTGATGAGCGAGATGCGATTGGCCAGGTTCATGTTCAAAGCTCCTCCGGCTCGTTCGGCAGAGCCTGCCCGATGATGTCATAGCCGTCGACACACAGGAACCGTACCGGCACAACCGTGCCGATGGCAAGCGGCTGTTCCGAGGTGACATAGACGACGGGATCGATGTCGGGCGCTTCCGCGTATGTCCGGCCAAGATAGAACAGGCCGTCGTCCGAAACATCCTCGATGATTGTATCACATGTGGTTCCCACGCGCGAGGCGTGCCAGGCGGCCACCTGCCGGGACTGGATGTCGAGCAGCTCGTTTTTCCGTTTCACCCGCGTGCGCGGATGCACCTGCCCTTTCATCTTCCCCGCCGGTGTGCCATCCTCCCGGGAATAGTCGAACACACCCACGTGCTCGAACGGCGCGGTTTCCAGGAATGCGCGCAGGGTCTGGAACTCCTCCACGGTCTCGCCGGGAAAGCCGGTGATGAGGGAGGTGCGCAGCACAATCCCCGGCACCTCCGCGCGCAGCCGGGCGAGCAGGTTCTTCACGAGCGCCGCGTCCCCCCGCCGCCCCATGCGGCGCAGCACGGAATCGGCGATGTGCTGGATGGGCAAGTCCAGGTAGGGCAGCAGCTTCGGATTCTCCCGCAGCTCCGTGATGAGCGCGTCGTCTATCAGCTCCGGATAGCAGTACAACAGCCGGATGCCCCACAAACCGGGCAACGCGGACAGGGCCCGGATGAGCGGCACCAGCTGCGGCGTCCCCTCCAGATCCATCCCGTACCGGGTGACATCCTGGGCCACAAGGATAAGCTCCTTCGCGCCCGCGTCAACAAGCGCCTTTGCCTCCTCCAGGATGTTCGCCATGGAACGGCTTCGAAAGGGTCCGCGCAGGAACGGGATGATACAGTAGGTGCAGCGGTTGTCACAGCCCTCGGCAATCTTCAGGTACTGGAACGGCCGGGTTCCCGACAGCACGCGATGGGATTCCAGATACGCCACGTCATCCGGGAACCGGCAGAAGACCCGCTCCGTCAGCGTCCCCTCGAACAACCCGTCGACAATGTCCGCCGTCCGGTCAATGCTGCCGGTTCCGATGACGGCATCGACCTCGGGAATTTGACGGATGAGTTCCTCCTGGTAGCGCTCCGCCATGCAGCCGGCCACGACCAGATGATGGGGTTTGTCTGCCGGTTGCGCCTCCGCCGCCCCAAGGATGGCCGAGATGGCCTCCTCCTGCGCGCTGCGGATGAACGCGCAGGTATTGACAATCACCACATCCGCCGCGGCAACCTCGCCGACCGGCTCATAGCCCCGTGCCTGCAGCAGGCCGAGCATGATTTCACTGTCCACGTCATTTTTTGGGCACCCGAGGGCGACCAATGCCACTTTTCTGCTCAAACCGGTTCCTCCGCCGTTCCAAAATTCGTTTTCCGCCATTTCCAAAGCCATCGTTCAGGAGACCGGGCCGGGTATCGCGCCCAGCCCGCGTCCCTGCTGCCTGGCCCGCTCGTCCGCGCGGGCGGCCAGCGTCATGAAAAGCGCCTGTGCCTCCAGCCGGGTGCCATGCTGTTCGCGCAATTCCGAGACAAGCTTGTCCGTGAAGGCCTCCGGTTGGACGGGACAGACCACGCCCGTCCCCTTGCCGGTTCCGGGCCCCTTCTTTCGGCGCCTGTCCCGTTTCCGGTATACGCCGTCCGCGTTCATGAACCGCGCCTTCTGGGTATCGGAGGCATAGATGAACAGAATCTCCTCCACCCGCCGGCGCAGTGTCTCATCCTCTATCGGGAACAGCAGTTCCACCCGCCGGTCCATGTTCCGTTCCATCCAGTCGGCACTCGAGAGATACACCTCCGGTTCCCCGCCGTTGCCGAACCAGTAGATGCGGCTGTGCTCCAGGTAGCGTCCCACGATGCTCCGGACCGAGATGTTCTCACTGATGCCGGGCAACCCCGGCCGGAGGGAGCAGGTGCCCCGGACCAGCAGATCAATGACCACCCCCGCCATGGAGGCCTTGTACAATGCCTCGATGATGCCGGGATCCACCAGCGCGTTCATCTTGGCGCAAATCAGCCCCTTCCGGCCCGCCCGGACGTGTGCCACCTCCCGCTCAATCAGCTCGTAGAAGCGCTTGCGAAGCATGGTGGGCGCCATGACGATTTTTTTCAGCCGCGGGCTGTCCGAAAAACCCGACAGCGCGTTGAACACAGCCGAGGCATCCTCCCCGAACCGTCCCGCGCAGGTCAGCAGGCTGATGTCCGTATAGATGCGCGCCGTCACGTCGTTGTAGTTGCCGGTGGACAGGTGCACATACCGCTGGATGCCTTCCTCCTCCATCCGGACAATCAGGGTGATCTTGGAATGCGTCTTCAGGCCCACCAACCCGTAGATGACATGGCAGCCCGCCTTTTCCAGCTGCTTGGCCCACTGGATGTTGTTCGCCTCGTCAAAGCGCGCCTTGAGCTCCACCAGCACGGTGACCTGCTTGCCGTTTTCCGCCGCCTCGGCCAGCGCCTGCACAATCGGCGAGGTGCCGCTGACCCG
>JAEWSN010000139.1 GCA_023459915.1 Bacillota bacterium | reverse complement strand
GCCCAGGCAAGCCCACCTCGGACTACATCTCCAAGGTGCTCAACCGCATCACCTGGTTCGGTGCCATCTTCCTGGCGCTGGTCACGGTGTTCCCGAGCCTGCTGCAATGGGCAACCGGCGTGCAGGGTCTCTGGTTTGGCGGCACCTCGCTGCTCATCATGGTCGGCGTTGCGCTCGATACCATGAAGCAGATTGAATCCCAGCTGTTGATGCGGCATTACAAGGGATTCCTCGATTAGGCACAACCGGCGGAGGCAACCCCGCCAATACGGTCCCATGGCGGTCTTCGGAACGCCATGGGCCGTTCCCATGTCCGGGTTCAATCCCATTGTCCATCCATCCGGGGAGCCCGGCGCCTCCAGGACATCCGTGGCAACACCTGTTGCGGCAGCTCGAGAAAGGATTGTGATCGTATGAGAATGATTTTGCTCGGACCACCCGGTGCCGGCAAGGGAAGTCAGGCGCACAACCTGTCCACGGCCTTGCACCTGCCCCACATCTCCACAGGCGACATTTTCCGCGCCAACATCAAGGAAGGCACGCCGCTTGGCCGCAAGGTCAAGGACATCATCGACAGCGGCGCGCTGGTCCCCGACGATCTGACCGTCAGCATTGTGGCGGACAGGCTCGAAAAGCCGGACTGCGCGGCGGGCTTCATCCTTGACGGCTTTCCCAGAACCATCCCCCAGGCGGAACAGCTGGACGACATGCTCAAGGCGAAGGGAACCGCCATCGACCATGTGATCAATCTGGACTGCCCGGACGAGGTCATTGTCAAGCGCATGTCGGGGCGGCGCATGTGCGCGTGCGGGCGAACCTATCATGTCCAGAGCAACCCGCCCCGGGTGGAGGGCATCTGCGACGCGGATGGCAACACCCTGTATATCCGGGAGGATGACAGGGAGGAGACGGTGCGCAGCCGGCTGGACACCTATCACCGGCAAACGGAGCCGCTGATTGCCCATTACGCCCTCGCGGGCGTGGTGCGGGACATCGACGGCACCCAGAGCATCGCCGACACCACGGAAGACATTCTGCGTGTCTTGAGGAAGGAATCATGATCAGCATCAAATCGCAACGGGAAATCGACAAGATGAAGCGTGCCGGAGAAGTGGTGGCACGGGTGCATTTGCGGATGGAGGAGTTGGTCGCGCCCGGCGTGACCACGGCCGAGCTGAACCGGGCCGCGCTGGAGATCATCCAGGGCGCCGGGGCCATTCCCTCTTTTCTGGGATACCCCAGCCCCTACGGCGGTATCGATTTCCCCGGCGCGATTTGCGCGTCCGTCAACGAAGAGGTCATCCACGGGCTTCCCGGACCGCGCGTGCTCAACGAGGGGGACATCATCAGTGTGGATGTCGGTGCCATCCTGGACGGCTGGCACGGAGACGCCGCGCGCACGTTCCCTGTCGGCAAGGTGACCACGGAAGCGGAGCGCCTGCTCTCGGTCACAAGGGAGAGCTTTGAGGCCGGCATGGCCGCCGCGCTGCCGGGCAACCGCATCCGCGACATCTCGCAGGCGGTACAGCAGGTGGTGGAACGCAATGGATTTGGTGTTGTCCGGGATTATGTCGGCCACGGCATCGGCACGGAAATGCACGAGGAGCCGCAGATTCCAAACTACGTCGGACGCGAGCGCGGCCCGAGGCTGGCCGAGGGCATGGTCATCTGCATTGAGCCCATGGTCAATGTCGGTACCTGGCGGGTGACGCTGCTTGACGACAAATGGACCGTGGTCACCTCCGACAGACGTTATTCGGCGCATTACGAGAACACCATCACCATCACGGCCAATGGCCCTCAGATCCTGACCCGGATTTGGTGAGCGTTCCCCGGCGGGCGCGGCGGGGCTGAAAAGTCGTTGCGCGCACCGGCAATTCGTCGCCGGACGGGCGTGAAACAGTGGACGAAGACGTCAAAACAAACAAAATTGCAGATTTGGCGTGCACGGGCTTGATCTATCGGGGGTTTTTCGATAGAATACAGTAGTTAGACTCGACGTATAACGCCGTCATGTCGTGACCTTTTTTCGGGAGTACCCGATGACGGCAACGGCGGGAACATGTATGGGGTACACTGTGGAATCCGTCATAGGCAGGTTTGCATGGTCCAAGGCAGGTAGGGACGAAGGCCGGCTTTTCATCATCACCGCGATTGTCGACGACAATCATGTTCTTCTGGCGGACGGCGAGCTCCGGCGGGTGGACAACCCGAAGAAGAAAAAGCTTCGTCATCTTGAAATTTTGAGTGATCGGGCCGAAGAGGTGTCACTGGTGCTTCTCCAGCGGAGAAAGCCACAGGACGCGGCACTGCGGGAGGCCATCCGGCAACGGCTGGCGCAGGACGCCCGGCCACCACGCGACGGGGAGGGTTGAGCTTGGCAAAGGATACCAGCAACAAGGAAGATATCATTGAACTGGAGGGTGTTGTCCAGGAGGCACTGCCGAACGCGATGTTCAAGGTGAAGCTTCAAAATGGAATCGACATCCTGGCACACATTTCCGGCAGACTCCGCATGAACTACATCCGGATTCTGCCCGGAGACCGGGTGACCATTGAAATGTCCACCTATGATCTCACACGCGGCCGCATCACATGGCGCGCGAAATGATTAGGCAATAGTACATGGAGGGGTATGACCGTCCATGAATGGAGGAGCTTGAGATGAAAGTCAAACCGTCTGTCAAGAAAATTTGTGAGAAATGCAAGATCATCCGCCGCAAGGGACGCGTCATGGTGATCTGCTCCACGCCCAAGCACAAGCAGAGACAGGGCTGATTAAGCCTGCCGTACCGGCGTGCTGCACGCCGTGAACGGAGAGAACTGGATTGGGAAGGTGCGGCTGACCGGGTCGAACCGGTTTAACCGGAACAATCTTCACATAGAGGGGCCATCCGGCCGGGTATTCCAACCCGTGACGTTTCAATTGCGTCCAGAACGGAAATTGAGGGAATCGATAGAAATGGGGCCATGTCCCCCGCCGCGTGAAATGCGGCGCACTTGATTCGGAGGTGCACGAAATTGGCTCGTATTGCAGGCGTTGACTTGCCTAGAGAAAAAAGAGTGGAGATCGGCCTGACGTATATCTTCGGTATCGGCAGAACCCGTTCTTCTGAAATCCTCGCCACCACGGGCATCAGCCCCGACACACGCGTGCGGGATCTCACGGACGAGGAAATCACCAAACTGCGTGATACGATTGAAAAGTCCTATATGGTGGAAGGCGACTTGCGCCGCGAAACCGCGCTGAACATCAAACGGCTGATGGATATCCGCTGCTATCGCGGACTCCGTCACAGAATGGGTCTCCCGGTTCGTGGCCAGCGTACCAAAACAAACGCCAGAACCCGCAAGGGACCCAGAAAGACCATAGCCAACAAGAAGAAGTAAGCGGGAGGTCTATCGCAAAATGGCTGCAGGGAAAGTCGTCAGAAGATCCAGAAAGAAAAAGGAGAAGAAGAATATTGAGCGGGGTGCCTGCCATATTCGTTCCTCCTTCAACAATACCATCGTGACCATGACGGATACGATGGGCAACGCGCTCTCATGGGCCAGTGCCGGAGGACTCGGCTTCCGCGGTTCCAAGAAGAGCACGCCGTTCGCAGCACAGCAGGCTGCGGAAACCGCCGCGCGGGCTGCGATGGAGCATGGTCTCCGTCTGGTGTCCGTGTATGTCAAGGGTCCGGGTTCCGGACGTGAGGCGGCCATCCGCGCGCTGCAGACTGCGGGACTCGAAGTGAACCTGATCAAGGATGTCACGCCGATTCCCCACAACGGCTGCAGACCGCCCAAGAGAAGAAGAGTTTGACGGAGGTGTAGAAACCCATGGCAAGATATACAGGTGCATCATGCAAGCTCTGCCGTCGCGAGGGACAGAAACTGTTTCTCAAGGGCGAACGCTGCTACGGTGGAAAATGCGCGCTGAGCCGGAGGGCCTACGCTCCCGGTCAGCACGGACAAGCAAGAAAGAAACTTTCCGAATACGGCGTACAGCTGCGCGAAAAGCAGAAGGCGAAGCGCTTCTACGGTGTTTTGGAAAGCCAGTTCCGCAGTTACTTTGAAACCGCCGCCCGCAAAAAGGGCGTCACCGGTGAAGTGCTGCTCCAGTTGCTCGAATCCCGTTTGGACAATGTCGTCTACCGCATGGGCTTCGGTTCCACGCGTGCCGAAGCGCGGCAGCTTGTCACACACGGTCACTTTGTCATCAATGGCAAGCGGGTCAACATTCCATCCTACCAGACCAAGGTGGGTGAGGAGATCGAGGTCGCCGAAGGCAGCCGCAAGTCTGTCCGTTTCAAGGAAATCCTCGACATGACCGGTTCCAAAGTTGTTCCGAAGTGGATTGAAGTCGATCAGGAAAACCTCAAGGGCAAAGTCGTCGCGATTCCCGCACGGGAAGACATCGACCTTCCGGTGCAGGAACACCTTATCGTCGAGCTCTACTCCAAGTAATCTGCCTGGAACATGTGGTGGCGGTCTCCCCTTGCGGGGCGGCCTGACGCCACTGGTTGGAACCCAAGGAGGGTTGACTGATGATCGAAATGGAAAAGCCGAGGATCGAATGCGTGGAAACCGCAGAGAACAATTCCTACGGGAAGTTTGTGGTGGAACCGCTGGAGCGTGGCTACGGCATCACCCTTGGCAACTCGCTCCGCCGGATTCTCCTGTCCTCGCTGCCCGGCGCCGCGGTCACGTCGATCAAAATCGACGGCGTGCTTCATGAGTTCTCCACGGTCCCCGGTGTGGTTGAGGATGTGACGGAGATTATCCTGAACATCAAGGGCCTTCGCTTGAAGCTGCATGGCGACGAGCCGAAGACCCTGTACATCGACTATGAGGGCGAGGGAGAAATCAAGGCCGGCGACATCAAGACGGACGCGGACGTGGAAATCCTCAATCCGGATTTGCACATTGCGACCATCTCGGGAAGCAACCGCTTCTTCATGGAGATTGCCGTAAGCCATGGCCGTGGATATGTTTCCGCGGACAAGAACAAAACACAGAATCAGCCGATCGGCATCATCCCGATCGACTCGATTTATACGCCGTGCACGAAGGTCAACTATGTCGTCGACAACACCCGCGTTGGCCAGGTGACCGATTTCGATCGCCTGACCATTGAAGTGTGGACCGACGGCAGCATCGCGCCGGAGGAGGCGATCAGCCTGGGAGCCAAAATTCTCAGTGATCACCTCAATCTGTTCATCAACCTCAACGAAAAGGCACGCGAAACCGAAATCCTAGTTGAGAAGGGCGAACCCGCCCGTGACAAGGTGCTCGAGATGACCATCGAGGAACTGGACCTGTCGGTCCGCTCCTACAATTGCCTCAAGCGCGCCGGCATCAACACGGTTGAGGATCTGACGAACAAGACCGAAGACGACATGATGAAGGTCCGGAATCTGGGCCGCAAGTCGCTGGAGGAAGTCGTGCAGAAACTGGAGGCCATGGGCCTCTCGTTGGCGCCGACCGAGGAATGACACGCATTTTCGGGTATGTATCCGGCTCATCCGGCGCTACCCGGCACCGGCTGCCATCGGCAGCAAGCAGATTCGAGGGAGGGAACACACAATGCCGACACAGAGGAAGCTGGGACGGCCCACCGATCAGCGCAAGGCCATGCTCAAAGGCCTGGTCACCTCTCTGATCCTACATGGACGCATCGAAACCACGGAGACCCGCGCGAAGGAAGTTGCCAATATCGCCGAGAAGCTGATTACGCTTGCCGCGCGTGAGTGCGACAACTTCACGTCCAAAACCGTGACTGTCAGCGCGCCCGTTGTGGACAGCAAGGGGTACAAGTCCTACAAGACCGTCACAAGCAAGAATGGCCGCAAGTATCAGGTTGTGGAACGTGCCAAGAAGGAAGAACTGCGTCAGGTTGACGCCCCTTCCCGCCTGGCCGCCCGCCGCAACATGATGAACTGGGTCTATCGCGTGCATGACGCAGAGGGCAAGACCATCAGCCTCACCAACAAGCTGATGGACGAGATCGGTCCGAAGTTCAAGGACGTCAAGGGTGGCTACACCCGCACCTACAAGCTCGGAGCCCGTCGCGGTGACGGCGCGCCCGTGGTTGTGCTTGAATTGACGAAGTAAGGCGCCGCCAGGATGCGCTGACTCTTTTCCAGAAAAGAATGGCGAGTTTGGCCAATGTTTTCTGGAAACGGTAGAGGCAGCAGCATCGTGGCAAGCCAAGGCGCCGCCAAGGCAACGCCAGGCCACGCCGCCAGGATGCGCAACCGCATCGGGCAACGATTTTGGTGATAACTGACAAACGGATGGAGAGCGGACTTTCGTCCGGTCTCCATCTTTGTCGTGATGGGAGACAGCATGCGCAACATCATCGACATGCAACATGCCGTATACCGGTATGCGGCGCATATTCCGGAAATGCCGGCGAAAACGGCCGTTTCGGACATGACCCTTCATGTGCCGCAGGGCGCGTTCTGGGTGGTGCTCGGCCGGAACGGATCCGGGAAATCCACCTTGTCCAGGCTCATGAACGCATTGCTGCTGCCGGCGGAGGGCACCGTGGTTGTCGACGGCATGACAACCATGGATGAGGCGCATTTGTGGCAGGTGCGAAAGACCGTGGGCGTGGTGTTCCAGAATCCGGACAACCAGATCGTCGCGACCACCGTCGAGGAGGATGTCGCGTTCGGGCCGGAGAATCTGGGGGTGCCGCAGGCCGAAATCCGCAAACGGGTGGACGATTCGCTGGAGATGGTGAACATGACAGAGTACCTTCACCATTCCCCGCACATGCTCTCCGGCGGACAGAAGCAGCGCATCGCGATTGCCGGCATCCTGGCGATGCAGCCCAAATGCATCGTGCTCGACGAGGCGACCTCCATGCTCGACCCCGAAGGGCGGCAGGAAGTCCTGCAGGCCATCCATGAGCTTCATGCGGGACATGGCATGACGGTGATCCTGATTACCCATCACATGGAAGAGGCGATACAGGCCGATCATGTGCTTGTGATGCAGGCCGGGGCCGTCCTTTGCCAGGGTACGCCCGGCGAGGTCTTTGCCCAGGCGGATTTGCTCCGGACGGCGGGACTGGATGTGCCCCAGACAACGGCTTTTGGCGAGGCACTCATTCAGGCGGGGCTGTACAACGGCCCACTGCCTGTCACCGAGGCGCAGGCCCGGCAGATGCTCGATGAGGTGGTTGCCGCGCAAAAGCTCGATGAGCGGATTGCCGCGCAAAAGCTCGCAGTGGGGGTTGACGCCACAAGCGTCGCAGCGGAAAACATCGCAGGGAACGGGACGGAGGACATCCCAGCGGAGAGCCGTGAGGATATCGTGGGGAACCCTTCCACAGCGGAGGAGACGCCGCCGCTGATTCGCATCCGCGATCTGCGGCATGTCTACATGCCGGGGACGCTGTACGAAAAAACCGCGATTGACGGTGTGTCCCTGGACATCCACAAGGGCGAGATTCTCGGCATCATCGGTCACACCGGTTCAGGCAAGTCCACCCTGGTTCAGCATCTGAACGGCCTGCTCAAGGGAACCTCCGGCAGCATCGAGGTCGAGGGTGTCAAGCTTGAGCCCAAAACGCTCAAATCGTTGCGGCGCAGGGTCGGTCTCATTTTCCAGTACCCGGAGCACCAGCTGTTCGAGGAAACGGTGCGCAAGGACATCGCGTTCGGGCTCACGCAGCAGAGCCTTCCCGCCGGGGAAGTGGACCGGCGGGTGGACAAGGCGGCCGCGTTGCTCTCCATTGCGCCGGAGTTGATGGAAAAGTCTCCATTTGAATTGTCCGGCGGGCAGAAGCGGCGGGTGGCCATCGCCGGCGTGCTGGCCATGGAGCCGTCCATCCTCATTCTGGATGAGCCCACGGCGGGACTCGATCCCCGCGGGAGCCACGAGGTGTTCGCGCTGCTCCGGGGCTTGAATCAATCCGAGGGCACCACCATCGTGCTGATCTCCCACAACATGGAAGACATGGCCGCCTTCGCGGATCGTGTCCTGGTGCTGAAGACAGGCCGCGTGGCACTGCTGGACACACCGCGTCGCATTTTTTCCCGTGGAGACACCCTGCGGGACATGCATCTGGATGTTCCGGCGATTACCCGCCTGATGCAGGCATGCGCCCAACGCAGCGGCATTGCGCTGCCAACCGTGCTGACGGTTGCCGAGGCGGTACAGGCGCTCGCGTCGCAAAGCCTGAAGGGGGTGGAGGCATGATTGGCAACATCACGCTGGGACAGTACATTCCCGGCCAATCCGTTCTCCATCGGATGGATCCGCGCGCAAAGCTTGCGTGGACCGGCGTTTTCATGGTCATTGTCTTTTTGATGGAGGCGTGGCCCGAGTATCTCCTGCTCTCCGGATGGACCGCCTTTCTGCTGCTGGTCAGCGGTGTGCCGCCCAAGCAGTCGCTCAAGGGGCTCAAACCGCTGCTGGTGCTGCTGGCGTTCACCACCATCCTGAACCTGTTTCTCATCCCGGGTCGCGAGCTGGTGACCCTGGGACCGCTGACCATCACCCACGAGGGGCTCCAGATGGGCATCCGCATCTTCTTCCGCTTGTGCATGCTGGTCATCATCGCCTCGCTGATGACGCTGACCACCACGCCGATGGCGCTGACCGACGGGCTGGAACGTCTGATGTCTCCCTTGCGCCACCTGAAGGTGCCGGTTCATGAAATCTCCATGATGATGTCGATTGCCTTGCGGTTCATCCCCACCCTGCTGGAGGAAACGGAACGCATCATGAAGGCGCAGGCCTCCAGGGGCGCGGAATTTGATACCGGCAACCTCTTCAAGCGGGTGCGCAGCTTTGTGCCCGTGCTGGTGCCCCTGTTTGTCAGCGCGTTCAAACGTGCGGACGAGCTGGCCGAGGCCATGGAATCCAGGGGGTATCGTGGCGGCGAGGGCAGAACCCGGCTCAAGGTGCTGCGGTTCACCATGGATGACGCGTGGGCCAGCCTGTTGTGCGTGCTGGTGCTGGCGGTGTTTGTTGTCCTCCGTCTGATGTGATGATGTCAGCGCAACAACGCGCTTCCGCGACTTTTTGCACTGGCATCAGATGGTGGGCGTTGACGACAAAAGGAGCAGGCATGTCCCATTTGGTTGAAACACATTTCCATACGGCGGAAACAAGTCCCTGCGGCCATGTTCCGGCGGCGGACGGCATTGCCATGTACGCCAAACACGGCTACGACGCAGTGGTGGTGACCGATCATTTCCAGGCGGGCTGGTTCGACAAGCGGATGGCGGACAGCTGGGAGGACCGGGTGTCGGCGTGGCTGACGGGCTACCGGCATGCCCGGGCCGCGGGCGAGGCCTGTGGTGTGAAAGTGTACCTGGGCATGGAATTCACCTTCCCGGGAACCCGTGATGACGTGCTGGTGTACGGTCTCACCGCCGAACGGATACTGGCCCATCCGCAGATGCACAGGCTCGGACCGTCGGGACTTGCCCGGCTGGCCCGGGAGGAAAACCTGTTGCTGATTCAGGCACATCCCTTTCGGCCCTATATTTCACAAATGTATGATACGCTGGTGCATGGGTTGGAAGTATACAACGGCAATCCGCGACACCAGTCCGACAACGCGCGGGCGATGCTGGAGGCGGAAAAAAGGGGATGGGTCGCCCTCTCCGGCTCCGACTTCCATCAGCAGATGGATGTGGCGCGCGGCGGGATTCACCTGCCGGAGCTCCCGGAGGACACCGTGGGTTTGGCCGCGCTGCTGCGCAGGATCAAAACACCCGCGCTTGTCATGTCCTGACCCGGCAGATGATTGCGGGATGTGAACATGGCTTTCGGGACCGCCGCGCACGGTGTCGGCAGCGACTGTCCGTTGCGCATGCGGCATGAAGGGAGGACCCAGGCATGGATCCAAAAATCAAAGTGGGCGTGGTTCGGGAGAAGAGTTTTGACCCGACCTTCGTGGTGCGGGTGGATTACGATTCCGAGGCTGTGTCGTTTTCCGGCGCGATGGTCTCCGTGGTCAGAAAGCCGCCGAAGGTGCTTTTCGAGCACCCGCCGGAAATACTGGAACGGCTGACGAAAGCGGAACAGCAAAAGATTGAGCTGGAAATCATGAACCGCATTCTGGAGTTTATCATGGGGAGCGCGGAGCACAGGCTTCCGGGGAACCGCAATCCGCGGGGATGAGGGCTTGAATCGGGATATGCCGGTTGGCGGCATGGAACGGAACCTTCTGTTGGGGATGGATCTGAAACCGCCGGTTGGCGGATGCCGTGTCAGTTCGTCTTTGTTCCCAGACGGATGGCCCGCCGCTTGAGCGCGGCTTCGGCTTCGGCGGTTTCGTCCTGGGTTTGCGGGATGAGGTCTGGTACCAGCGTGGGGCGTCCGTTCTCCCCAATCGCGACAAAGGTGAGGTAAGCCTTGTTGGTGAAACGCCTTTCGTCCTGGCGGTAATCCTCGGCATACACATCGACCCGGACTTCCATGGAGGTTCGGCCCACCCATGTCACGGAAGCCTGCAGGCGGACAATGTCCCCGACATGGACAGGCTGGTTGAATTCCACACTGTCGATGGCCGCGGTGGCCACGATGCTGTTGCAGTGCCGCTGCGCCGCCATGGCGCCGGCGATGTCCATCCAGTGGAGCAACCGGCCGCCCAGCAGATTGCCCAGCAGGTTGGTGTCGTTTGGCAGGACGAGCTCGGTCATCTCGACCCGTGAATCCGCCGGGTGCTTTTGGCGGCGGACCGGCGTTTCCCTTTTCGATTCCGTGCTCATGCGTCGTCTCCTCCGTTCAGCAGTGTTTCGAGCGGCGGGCACTCCTCGCGCAGCAGGGAGAACAGCTCCAAATCGTGATATCTGCCGCGATGCCAGGTCGCGGCGCGCATGGTGCCCTCATGCCTGAACCCGCATTTCTCGGCGACACGCCGGCTGCCGATGTTTTCAGCCATCAGGTTCACCTGCACCCGGTTGAATGGCCGTGCCGCGAACAGCCAGGCGCAAAACAGGGCAAGGGCTTCTGTGACGTAGCCCTTGCCATAGTCCCGGACATGGAAGATCTCGTAGCCGATTTCCACGCCGGCCTGATAGTCGAGTCCGCGGAAGTAGATGAGTTCGCCGACCGGCGCGAAGCCGGTGGACAGCGGACCCTCGTCCGCCCCGTTGGGGACGATGAGCACACGCCCCTCGCGTTCCCCCCAGCAGCCGTTCTGGGCATACTCGTGGCGGAACGCCTGCTCGCTTGGCAAATCGAGATGCCACCACTGCCCTTTTTCGTTGACATTGGACAGGTGCCGGTAGACAATGTCGAGTTCGTCGGGGCGGATGGGGCGGAGCGTGACGTGTTTGCCTCTGAGCATGGGTCCTTCCTCCTGCCGGTCACGTTGACCACCGCCTCATTATAGCATAAACTGAAACGGCCCTGACCCGGCCGGAGACGGCCGCAGGGGATGGCCGAAGGGAGATGCCCGTGCGCAACATCCGCTTGATTCTTGAATATGACGGCAGCGCGTTTCACGGCTGGCAGGTGCAGAAAAACGGCATCAGTGTCCAGCAGCAGCTGGGACAGGCCATCGGAATGCTCACCGGCACGCCTTGCCTGCCGATCGGGGCCGGACGCACGGATGCCGGGGTGCATGCCGCGGGCCAGGTGGCCTGTTTCCAGACCGAGTCCGGCATTCCGCCGGAGCGGTTTGCGACGGCGCTGAACGCGGTGCTGCCCGATACCATTTCAGTGCGCAGCTCCGTCGAGGTGCCGATGGGCTTCCACCCCAGAAAGGACGCGCGACAGAAGCACTACCGGTATCTCGTGCTCAACAGGCCCCAGCGCTCCGCGCTGCTGGCGGGCCGGGCCTGGCATGTGCCGCGTCCACTGTGTCTTTCCGCCATGCGGGAAGCGGCGGCTTTGTTCCTGGGAACGCATCATTTCGGTGCGTTCTGCGCGTCGGGTCACAGTGTCAAGACCTTTGTCCGCACCATCGCACAGAGCGACTGGACGGATGCCGGGGACGGACTGCTGCAGTACGATGTCATGGGCAACGGGTTTCTGTACAACATGGTGCGCATCCTTGCGGGCACAATGGTGGAGGTGGGGATGGAAAAGCGGACGCCGGACAGCGTCCGGGAGTTGCTGCTGCACGGGGATCGCCGGCTGGCCGGCAAGACGGCGCCGGCCTGCGGCCTGTGCATGATGTCCGTGAGCTATGGCGGGGAGGAGCAAGCATGAAAATGAACGGGCGCCTGTTTCACGGGCCAACCGTGCTGCGGGACGTGACGGCCGAAGTGCCCGATGGGATCGGCGGCTACCAGGACCGGCTCGAGCAGCTGCTGGTGGACGTCTGCCGGGAATTGTCCGTTGCGGTACCCATGTGGCTGACCAAGAACACGAAGGAGTATGTCCGGTTCCGGCGCACCTCCTTTGGCAGTGATCAGTTTTTTGAACAGGTCCATTTTGACCGGATGGAGATCCGGGTGGAGGAGTGATCCCCCGCAAGACCATGTACCCGCCGGGCACGACCTGGCCCAACGCTGCGCGGGTGTGCGGGAACGCATGCCGGGGTTCCGGTTGGGGTTTTGCTTTTTGGGTGCGTTTGGACGCTTTATGGGGTGCTTTTGGGCCCTGGAAAACGGCAATAAAAAAAGGCGCATTCGCCTTGACGTTGCAAATATGGTATGCTACCTGACTTTGGTATCAAACATTCAAAAATGGTGCAAACCGCATTTTAGATG
>JAEWSN010000138.1 GCA_023459915.1 Bacillota bacterium | reverse complement strand
CACGGGCTCAAGGGGTACGAGGGCGCGCTCGCCTTCTTCCATGAGCGGAAGCGGCTGGAAATGTCCTTGTGGAGCAACTTGCGCATGGAAAAACACATCATCCCGAACCCGGACAACAATTGGGACGCGGTATTTTACAAAATGATTACGGTACCAGGTACCGTAACGACTTTGTCACATACATGGCGGCGTCCGCCTTCTTGATGAGGTCGTGGGTATCCATGCCGGGCTCGAGCACCTGGCAGCCGGCGCTGAATGGGATGGGAATCCGTTCGTCGTCTGTGATGACGAAGAAGCTGTCACGGTTTTCGCGCATCAATGCGTTCAACGGTTCCACAAGGGAAACGTCTTGAATCAACACCGCGAATTCGTCGCCATGCAGCCGGAACAACTCACAGGAAGCCGCATACGGCTGCAACAGCGAGGACATCTGCACCGCAAACGCAACCAGTGTCCTGTCCCCCACGGGGTGCCCATACCGGTCATTGATCTGCTTGAACCGGTCCAGATCCAGAATCATCACGGCCAGTTCCGCTTGGCCTTCCGTCAATTCATCGATCATCATCCGGAAACCGTGCCCGTTGCGCAACTGGGTCAGGGTGTCTGTCTGCCGCTTCTGCTGGCTTTCGTGCAGCTGGATGAACAGATACCCCGAATGGAGTCCCGGGATCATGACAATCACAAGAAACAGCACCGCCAGTGCGCCCGCCTCGCGATATGCGGCAAATGCCAGCGGCGGACTGAACAGAAAAAACAGGTAGTAGAAAACGTTCTGCTTGAGCGCGTGCAGGCCCAACTGTTCCCGCACAAGACGCAGCGGACGCCCCGCGCGCAAGGCAATGCCGGTCAAGGACACTGCCATGTTCAGGTAATCGGTCACGAAAATCCATACAGGCAGCAGCACCCACATCCAAAGCCCTGGGAGCGTCTGCGTCCAAACGGCCACCACACCCACAATCCCCGCGAGGAATAGATATTCCAACACATCATACAGGACAAGAACCACAACCTGCCACGCGGATTTCGCATTGTTTGTGCGCCGTTTCATATTGGGCAGAATAAAAGTGAACCAGGCGAGCACAAACGCAATGGCCATGCCGGTTTCCACATTGGCCATCAAGGTGCCCATGGTTGCAAACGCCCCGTTGTAGTCCGGCACCACGCCATCGGGATCGAACCCCCTGCCTACACGATGCGTGATGAAATGGGCCATATACCCCAGCAGCACCAACAGCAAAAACACCATCGGCGACACCGACAACGGTCCGATCCGAAGAAGCATCACCGCAATACCAGCCGTATACACCACCAGCAGCAGCGCGACAAAGCCCATAAAGTTTCTGTGCCATTCCTGTTTCACCATTCGCTCCGCTGCCTTTCCACCCCAACCTTGATTCCAGCGTCCCTTTGCTGCACGCCATGCTGAGAAGCGGCCCCGGACGCAATCCCCTCGCGCCCGCTACGCTCGCCTGCTTCACACTTCACCATGGGACCACTTTCCCACACCGCCAAAAACGGTTGCTCCCGGACACGGAAACCCGCTCCGGGAACATGTCCGCTTACACATCCAGTCCGGTCTGCTCCCGAATCATGTCGAGCAGGGTCATGATTTCCACCGATTGCGCCCATGTCATGTCCGGGTTCTCCAAAAGCCCCTTGTCCAGACAATCCATGACGGTTTGCGCCTCATACTGGAAACCGGTTGCGCCATCCCGGTCATACGGGATCTCAACCCTTTCATCCGGCCATTGGTTGTCGTGATGCCGCACCACAGCCTGCGATGGATGCCAGAAATCCGGCACCTCCATGGTGCCGTGCTCACAGTGGATCACCGCACGCTGTTCGGTCTGCTGCACAATGCTCGAACGCAACACCGCCATGGCACCGTCTGCATACCGGAACAACGCTGCCGTCATGCCGTCGACACCGGTCTCCACCTTGCTGTCGAGCGCCTTGATTTCAACCGGCAACGCTCCTTTGAGCCAGGTGGCATAGGAGACGCAGTATACGCCCACATCCAGCAGGCTCCCACCGGCCAGGGCGGGCGAGAACAGCCGCGCGTTCGGATTGTCCACCTTGCCGCGCTGCCACTGGCCAAATCCGAAGTCGATTTCCATCAGTGTCACATCCCCCAGCGCACGCGCTGCAACCAGCTGCTGAACACGCTGATTCACTGGGAAAAAGCGCGTCCACATCGCCTCCATGAAAAAGACTTTGTTCCGGGCCGCGCATGCCACCATCTCGCGGGCCTGCGTGGCATTGAGCGCCACAGGCTTCTCGCACAGAACAGCCTTTCCGGCTTCCATGGCCGCCATCGCCAGCCGATGGTGCATGGGATGCGGCACCGCGATGTAGACGACATCAACGGCGGGATCCGCCAGCAGTGCTTCGTAGGAACCATGGCTTCCGGCAAACCCATGCCGCGCGGCGAAATGCGCAGCCTTGTCGGCATCCCGCGATGCCACCGCCGCCAACCGGGCCTGCGGGCAATGGCGCAAGTCGTTCACAAAACGCGTGGCGATGGCTCCCGGCCCAAGAATGCCCCATCCATATTGCTTCATTGTGTTTCCTTTCCGGCTTGCCAACCCGTCATGGCCGCCAAGCCCCATCAGACCGTCATAACCGCAACTCCCTGCCTGGCAGTGCGTCGTTCCAGCATTCGCATCCTATGGTTCCGGCTTACCAAAGTAGTAGCCCTGAACAAAATCCACCCCCGCCGCCCGCACGTGGCTGAACTCCGCTTCGGTCTCAACCCCCTCCGCCAGCGTCCGGATGCCATGCTTGCGACCCATCGACAGAAACGATTGCAGTATCTGCTGCTTGTGGAGGTCGCGGTCCACATCCCTGACAATGTCCATATCCACCTTCAGATAATTCGGTTTCAGGTTCAGCAATGAATCGGTGGTGGCGTAGCCGCTCCCCATGTCATCAAGTGCGGTGGCGTAGCCTTTGGCCCTGTAATAATCCAGGATATGGTTCAGATGCTTGAAATCCTCGATGTATTCGGTTTCCACCACCTCGAAGACAATCTGTTCCGGATGGAGCCCGTGCCGTCTCAAGGCCGCGTCGGTGGTCTTGAGGCATTTGTCCGGATCGTAGATGGATGTGGGAATGAAATTGATGAACACCTTCTCTGTGATGTGTCGTGCGGCCGCCGCTGCGATGACGCTTTCCCGGCACACCCGATCCAGAAAAAACATCGTGTCGGTTTTGCGGGCATGGGAAAACAGCTCGTCCGGCATCATCCGTGAACCATCCGGCAGAACCCCGCGCGAAAGGCCTTCATACCCAAAAATCTTTCCCGTCCGCGCTTCAACGATGGGCTGGAACCGGACCTCGATGCGGGCA
>JAEWSN010000137.1 GCA_023459915.1 Bacillota bacterium | reverse complement strand
GCCGCGGATGTGCGGCTCACCATGGTGGATGGTCGCGTGCTCTATCGGAACGGGGAGTACCTGACGCTGGACGCCGAACGGATCCTTCATGACACGCGTCAGGTCACGGAACGCCTTTTCACCTGAGAGTTTGTGCGTTGCCGGCGGGCTCGCGGGGCGCGATGACCACGGGCTCGCGAGGTGCGATGACCTAGGGCTCGCGAGGCGCGATGACCACGGTTTGGTACTGCACGTAAATGACCATGCCCGGTTTGCCGCCGGACGGCTTTTTCACATGCCGGATTGCGGTGTAGTCCACCTCGGCCTTTGTGCTGTTGCGGGCCTTGCTGTACCACGCCGCGTAGGCCGCCGCCTCCTCGATGGTCGATGGCGGAACGGGGTTGCCCGCGGTGCGCACCACGACATGCGACCCTGAAAAATGCTTGATGTGGAACCACAGATCCTCCGCCCGCGCGAGCTTGAGCGTCAGCCGATCGTTTTGCCGGTTGTTCCGGCCGATGAGGATGGGAAACCCGTCCTGTGACATGATTTCCAGGGGTTCGGCCGGCGGGGGATTGCCCCCTTTGGCCGCAGGCTTGGGCCTGCCTCCCTTGCCGGGTTTGCGGACCGGGGCCTTGAGATATCCCTGGGACCGCATCTCTTCCCGGATTTCATCAAAATCTGCGGGACTGACGGCATTCTCGATGGAAAACAGCAGGCTTTCCAGATAATCGGCTTCCGCGCGCAGCCCCGCGAGTTGGCTTTCCGCATAGCGACAGGCGGACTTCGCCTTCTGATAGCGGCGGAAATACCGCTGGGCGTTTCGCTGGGGAGACAGGTTGGGATCGAGCGGGATGCGGACGGTGGCGCCGGTTTCGGACAGCCAGTCCACGACATCGGCGGTTTCCATGCCCTCCTGCAGCGCGTGGATGTTGCCGGTCAGGAGTTCGCCAAAATGCCGCATCCGATCGAAGTCCTTGTTTTCGGACAGGGTGGCGAGTTGCTGCGTGAGCCTTTTTTGGACCTTGGACAGGTTGTTGTTCACGGTTTTGGCCAGCTCCGCCCGCCGGTTTGCCAGCCTGGCACGACGATCGCGCGCGCCGAAGAAGGCATCCATGGCATCCCCGAGGCTGGCATGCAGCGTGGGGGCGCCGGCGGCCGAAAGCGGCAGGGCATGGAAGTCTGTGGCGCGGCCGGTCTGCGGGTCCGTGATGGTGCAGGGCGAAAAATCCTGTGCCAGGATGCGTTGCCGCAGGGCTCCGAGCACCTGTGCGACACGCTCGCGTTCTTCGGGGCGCAGGGAGGCGGTGGATCTGTCCTCGTCCACCTGCGCGAGATGGCAGACTTCCCGGCACAGGATGGGAGAGAAGCCTCGAATGCTTTCAAGCAGCGCGCTGGAGAGCTTTTTGTCCGTGGTTGCCAGTTGGGCGGCGACAAGGACGGCGGTGTCCGGTGCAAGGGGATCCCGCTTGTCCTGTGCCGGCGGCGCCTCGTAATGGCGGGCCGGGAGCACCTCCCGGACACGGCTGATTTCCGCGTCGACATGACGTGCCGCATCCAGGATCACATCGTCCCGGTTGAGCAGGATGAGATTGCTGTGCCGGCCCATGACCTCGACCACAAGCTTTTTGAGGCTGCGATCGCCGAGTTCGTCCTCGGTTTCCACTTCAAGGATGACAACGCGCTCCCTTTCCGGGCAGTATATCCGGCGCAGGATGCCGCCGGAGAGATGCTTGCGCAGCAGCATGCAGAACATGGGCGGCGTGGCGGGAAAGTCCCGTTCGTCCGAGCGGGTCAGCTGCACCCGTGCCTCATGCCCCGCGCAGCTGAGCAGCAGCCGGTGGTTTTCGCCGCCGGCGCGAACCTGCGCGTACACGGTTTCCCGGTTGGGTTGCTGGATTTTGCCGATGCGGCCGCCGACGAGCAGCCGGTTCAAGTCTTCCGCCACCGCGTGGGCGACGATTCCGTCAAAGGGCATGGGTGCCTGCTTTCCGCGCCCGGGCCTGTTGAACCGGTTCCTCCCGGGAAGCCGGTGGGGCGCACGTTTCATTTTACCGGTGCGCGGAGGGGGCGTCAAATGGATGCCCCCCCGTACGGGATTCGACCCCATAATGTGGTATAATCGCCTCGTAGCGTATATCGCGCCGCGCACCCCCCCGGGGGCCGGCCTGGCGCGGACGGGAGGCGGAACCATGGCCAAGTCGCTTCAGAGGAACAGACCTGCCGGCAGGTCTGTCAGCCGAATGCCCATCGTACTGCTGGTGCTGGCGGTTGTTGTGCTGCTTGCCATCGACATTGGGCACGAATCCGGCTGGATTGGGTTCGATATGGGGTTGACCCTGTTTGACGACATCGCGCTGGTGGCCCTTGCGCTTTTTGCGCTCAAGGGATACCTCCAGGGTATTGTCGTGACGGTGTTCAGCCTGGCGGGCTATGTGGGCGGCCTCATCGGCGGCGCCCTGCTGTCAGCGCCGCTGGCCGCGTTCACCATGAACAGAACCAAGCTGGGAGAGATGCTGGGGGAGCGACTTGACGAGGTGATTCCCGCGCTGGCTTCCGTTCCTGTCGGCACCCCGGACGCGCTTGACCAGCTCCACACGGCAACCGCCTGGCTTTCGCAGACGCCGGCGGCAGTGAAGCTGCTCGAGGATAACCCGCTCATCGGACAGGTGCTGGCCGCGTCTGCGGGCCTGCTGCCGGAGGAGCATCTGTTTGCCGCGCCGGTCCAGAATCTCAGGGACTGGCTTGTCTGGTCGCTGCTGCGCCTGCTGGCGTTCTTCGTGCTGTTCTGGGTCATCAAGCTGGTCTTCGCGCTGGTGGGCAGGCTGTTCACCGTGCTCACGGACATGAGCGCGCTGCTGAGCACGGCCAACCGCGTCGGCGGCATGGTGCTTGGACTGGCGATTGGCTTGCTGCTGACATATGTGGTCTACACCACCATTCTACCCTTTCTGGGATCGCTGGGCATCCTCCGCCTGCCGGATTCCTTCTCGGAGTCTCTTTTCCTGGTCTGGATCAAACAATTCGTCCTGGATTATTTTCCGGGCGTGAAATGAGGTGCGCAACATGACGAACGCGGAATGGACAGTACGCGGATCCGGGCGCTTTCCCGGGAAATACTACATCGATCTGGCTGGACGGTACCAGCCGGCCGATCTGGCGGCGCTCACCGGCGTGGCGCGGGAGAAAATCGAGGCCCTGTGCCTCCGGGCCGGCGCCTCGTCTGAAAACGAGTTCGCGGTGCCTTTTTTCGATTCGCGCGAAGCGGCGCTCGGGGTGGTGCGGGAGCTGGAGACCCTCATGCCTGGGGTTGCCGGCAAGACCGTGTTTTTGACCACCGAGGAGCTCGACTATCTGCGGCAGGCCCTCATCAACGAGGGCAGCAATGTCATCAGCGTGCGCAACGAAATCAAGCGGCGCATTTTTGACAAATTCAACGCGTAGGACTCGGAGGGGACACCTTTGGGGAAATCCTGCGGGAAACAGCCTCGCATCAGCTGCGTATCAGCCTCGCATCAGCTGTGTAACAGCTTCGCATCAGCTGCGTATCAGCCTCGCATCGGCCGCCCATCAGCCGCGCATTGTGCGCATAATTATACAAATGAAGGTTCGGGATGGACGATCTTGCAAAAATCCGGTCGAATCGCGTCGATTTGCTTGACGGCGGGGATGCCTTTTCCTATAATCTATCCTATGAATGCAAAGCATTTATAGGTCCTGCTGGTGCTCCCCCGGGGACGCATCCGGGTCTATCCTATAAATGCAAAGCATTTATAGGTCCTGCTGGTGCTCCCTTGGGGACGCATCCGGGGCAAGTCAATACGCGTACCGGGGCACCCGGGGACGGGGCATCCCGTCCGGAAGGAGTAAGACCATGAAGAGAAGACAACAGATTCAGGTGCTTGCATTATTGCTTTCACTCGTCTTCCTGTTCGCCGCTTGTGGCGGCACCGCGCCGGCCGCGAGCCCGGCCGCCTCTGCCGAGAGCGGTGTGAAGACCCTCAAGAGCGGTGTGTTGAGCATCGGCGTCGACGACAACTACCCGCCCATGGAATTCCGTGACGAGAAGAACGAGCTGGTGGGCTTCGATGTGGATCTGGCCAAGGCCATCGGCGAGAAGATGGGCCTGACGGTCGAGTTCCAGCCCATTGCCTGGGAAGGCATCTTCGAGGCGCTCAAGACCGACCGGTACGATGTCATCATGTCGGCGGTGAGTCTCACGCCCGAGCGCATGGAGAACTTCAGCTTCACCAAGCCGTATCTGGCCAACGGACAGGTCATCGTGTCCAAGCCCGGCGACACCACCATCAAGGGACCGGAAAACCTCGCCGGCTTCAAGGTGGGCGTGCAGACCAACACCACCGCGGATACCGCCTGTGTGAAGTACATCGACGAAAAGGGCATCGACTTCACGCTGACGCGGTATGACGACATCATCCAGACCTTCGAGGCCATGAACACCGGCCGCATCGACTACATCGTGGTCGATTACGCCGTGGCCATCGACTATCAGACCAAGCATCCCGACAAGTACTGGATCACCGGCGCGCAGCTGACCAACGAACCCATCGCGGTCTGCCTGAAAAAGGAGAACACCGCGTTGCGCGACGAGATCCAGAAGGCCATCGACGAGCTCCGTGCCGAAGGCAAGCTGGCCGAGTTCTCGAAGAAGTGGTTCAAGGAAGACTACACCGGCAACATCGACGAAACCCTGTACTGAGCCTCCGGTTCCGGTCCGGGACGCGGATGCGTCCCCTGGAAGTCGGCCGGCCCGACGAACCTGATTGCGCGGGGTGTCCTCCGGCCAACTGTCGGAGGACACCCCTTGTCCATGCAGGACGCGTGGCACCGTGTGGAAGGAGAGATCCATGGAAAGAATTCTGGCCACCATGCCCGATATCATCCGGGCAACCGGATTGACCCTGTCCCTGACCATTGTCAGCATCCTGGTCGGCATGGCGCTGGGACTTGTTCTTGCGTTTGGCCGGATGTCCAAGTTCTCTGTCATCCGCGGTCTCACCTGGGTGTATCTGTGGGTCTTCCGGGGCACCCCGATGCTGATGCAGATTTTCTTCATCTATTTTGTGCTGCCCAAGGTGCTGCCGGCCTTCAAGACCAATGAGTTCAACACCGCGTTCATTGCGCTGGGACTCAACTCCGCGGCGTATCTGGCCGAAATCATCCGTGGCGCCATCCAGTCCATCGACAAGGGGCAGCTCGAAGCCTGCAAGGCACTGGGCATGGGCACCGGTCTGGCGATGCGCCGCATCATCATTCCGCAGTCCATCCGCCGCATGCTGCCGCCCTTCGGCAACGAGTTCATCATGCTGCTCAAGGATACCTCCCTGGTTTCCGTCATCGGCTTGTCCGAACTGCTCAAGGTGGCGCGGCAGATGACTTCCGCCACAGGCGATGCCATCTACTACCTGCCGATCGCGGTCATCTACCTGCTGCTCACCACGATCTTCACGTTCGTGTTCGAAAAGCTGGAAAAGAAGTATTCCATCTACGAATGAACAGGACACGTCCGGGGAGAGCTTGGGCAGGACCGCGCATTGTTCTCCAATGGGCGGATGGATGGGAGGTTGCGACATGATTGTATTGCAGAATATACACAAGGCGTTTGGCGCGTTGCAGGTCCTCAAGGGGATCGATTTGGAAGTGGTCAAGGGCGAGGTGGTCTGTGTCATTGGTCCCAGCGGATCGGGCAAGAGCACGCTGTTGCGCTGCATCAACCATCTGGAGCGGATCACCACCGGCAAAATCCTCATCGACGGGGAGATCATGGACGAACGCAGGGACAATCACGACCTGCACAAGGTCCATTCCAGAAAGGTGTTGGAGCTGTGCGCCGAGGTGGGCATGGTGTTCCAGCGGTTCAACCTGTTCCCGCACATGACCGCGCTGCAGAATGTCATGGAAGCGCCGGTTCAGGTGCGCGGCACCCCGAAGGCGCAGGCCGCGGCGGAAGCCCGGGTGTTGCTCGAGAAGGTGGGCCTGGCCGACAAGATTGATGAATACCCGTCGCGGTTGTCCGGCGGACAGCAGCAGCGTGTGGCCATTGCCCGCGCCCTCGCGATGAAGCCCAAGGTGATGCTGTTCGATGAACCCACCTCGGCGCTCGATCCGGAGCTGGTGGGCGAGGTGCTCGAGGTCATGAAGGGCCTGGCCGTCGAACACATGACCATGATTGTGGTGACCCATGAGATGGGGTTTGCCCGTGATGTCGCCAACCGTGTCATCTTCATGGACGAGGGGCGCATCATCGAGGAGGCGCCGCCGGCGGAGATATTCACCAATCCCCGGCACGAGCGGACCAAGGCATTCCTCAGCCGCATCCTGTGAACGGAGTCTGGACATGAGAACATCCCTGAAAGCGGACTTGGCGATCCTCAGCATCACGGTGGTCTGGGGATCGTCTTTTATCATCATGAAAAATCTCGTGGAGGCGGTGGGGGTCTTTGCGTATCTCACCTTGCGGTTTGCCGTGGCGGCCGTCCTGCTGGCGGTGATTTTTCGGCGCCAGGTGGCCGGAACCAAACCCCGGGACGCGCTGCACGGGGGCATCATCGGCATCCTGCTGTTTTTGGGCATGGGCCTGCAGGTCACCGGCCTGCAGTATACGGCGGCCTCCACCAGCGCGTTTGTGACCGGGTTGAATGTGGTGATTGTTCCGGTGCTGTCCGCGCTGCTGCTGCGCAAGCAGCCGCCGCTGCGCGCGGTGCTCGGGGTGCTGATGGCCACCGCGGGTCTGTTTGTGCTGACCGGAGGTTTTTCCCAGCAATGGAACCGGGGGGACACGCTGACCCTGTTCTGCGCCTGCTGCTTCGCCCTGCAGATCATCTTCATCGACAAGTTCAATCAGGTGACCGATGCCCGCCTGAACGCGGTGATCCAGATGGTGACGGCGGCCGTGCTGTTCGCGCTGGTCTGGGTGGTGTACGAGCGCGAGCCGGTGTCCTTTTCCTGGCCGCTCGTGTTGACGGTGCTGTATACCGGCGCGTTGGGAACCGCGTTCGCCTTCGGCGTGCAGACCATCGCCCAGCAGTACACCTCGCCCACGCGCACCGCGCTGATCATCGCCTGTGAGCCGGTGTTCGGCGCCCTGTTCGCCCTGCTTGTCCCGGGAACGGATGGAAAGACGGAGGCGCTGACGTTTCCCATGGTGGCGGGATCCCTGCTGATTCTGGGCGGCATGGTGCTGGCCGAGCTCAAGGGGCGGGATCCGAAGGCGGAACGCGACACGCGCCCGAACACGGGAACGGCATTGGAAGCCGCAAGCCTGGGGGTTGCCCATGAACCAGGCGGGGCCATGCATCCGGAAACTGAAACCGAAATGAAACCTTCCTGAACTCATCCCCGCGCGTGTGTCTGCCGATATTCCCTATGAGGTGTGGCAGGCCGAACCTGCTTGCCAGCGCTTGAACGGACAGGGAGGACGGATTGTTGGGAAAAAGGATTCGTCGGGCGGGCGGTCTGCTGCTTGCGCTGATGTGGTTCATTTCGTTGTGGGGGACGCCGGGTTTGGCGGCGGAACCGGTGGAAATACCGACCCGGGTGCTGACCGGCACGGAGCAGGCGTCGGCCATCCGCGCGAACCTGAA
Source organism: Bacillota bacterium (assembly GCA_023459915.1). Lineage (GTDB taxonomy): Bacteria > Bacillota > Clostridia > DSM-8532 > DSM-8532 > JAEWSN01. The sequence goes on along the minus strand of JAEWSN010000137.1, from coordinate 7,376 downwards.
TTTCGCGGATGTGCGCGCGTCCAACTCCTTTGCCCGGGAAGCCATTTGGGAAATGGGCGCGCTGGAGCTGATGAAAGGCTATGGTGCCACCCGCTTTGGCCTGACCGACACCCTGTCGGTGGAGCAGGCGCTGGCGGTCGCGTATGTGGCGGCTGGGCGCGAGGCGGAGGCGCAGCTGGCGGCCGAGGCGCTGGACGCGCGCCGCGCGGCGGATCAAAAGCTGTTTCCGGCACCCAAAATGTGGTCGGACGGGTATATTCAGCTGGCGTTCAATGATGGTCTGATCACGCCTGCGCAATACGCGGATGCCCTCCAGACCGATCAACTGGCCTTGACGGGAGAAAACTTTCTGCGACAGGCCTCGGTCACCCGGGAAGACATGGCCTATTACATGGCCGGCGTACTCGGCCTGGCCTCGCAATATCCCCAGACCCGTCTTTTCAACGCCTTTACCGACTGGCAAACCGCAAACCCCGTTCGCATTCCGGACATCGAGGCCGTGCTGCAGAACCGTGTCATGAATGGGGACGGCAACGGCCGGTTCAGACCCAAGGGGTTCCTGACCCGGGCGGAGGCCGCGCAGATGCTGCAAAACGCGGCGCCCGTCATCTATCCGCTGCTGGGCCACACCAGCCACAAGGGGATGATTGAGGGGGTGGATCTGCAGGAGGATTGGGTTTCCGGGGCGAAAACGTTGGTGCGGACCGTGCGGATTCGGCATGTGGACGGCACGTTGCACACCCTCACCCTGCGCCAGCCGGCGGGCAATGTCGCACCGACCCGTGAGGAGCTGACCGGACGGGATGTCTATCGGCCGAGCGACACCATTGTTTCGCTCGGCGGTGTGCCCCGGGATGGCAGCGTGCTGGCGGCCGGCCAGCATATCCAGTATGTCGTGGACGCTGCCAATGGGGTCCCGTTTGTGCGGGTGGTGCCCGGCACCCCGGAAAAGACCTATGTGGGGCGGATCCTGTCGTTGGACGCCACCACCAGGGAAATGACCTATCTCCCCTATCAGGAGCTGCCGGGAGCCGAATTGGAATACGTGGATCAGGACACCATCGCGCGGATGGCCAACGCGAAGGATACCGTGCGGCACGTGGTCAGCGCGGCGGCCCGCGTGTATTCCGGGGAGGTCCGGATGCTGCTTTCCGCCGTCCAGCCCGACGACCACGCGATCATCACCGTGACGGGCGGGCTGGTCACCTACATCGAACCGGTCAATCTGGATCTGCTGCAGCAGGACGGCGTCGCCTCCGGCATTGTGGCCGACAACAACGCGTCGCTCGGCTACATCACCCTGTATGCCGACGACGGCTCCGGCACGTCCGCGGGCATTGAAAACGGATTCAGGGGACTGCGCACCTTTGCCTACGCGCCCCGTGTGACGGCACGCCGGGACGGCGCGGCCGCGGCCGCGGATGCCGTCATCCCGGGTGACAGTGTGTTTCTCAAGCTCAATGACGCGGGCGAGGTCGTGGAAATTGGCGCTTCAAACGATTATGCGGCCATTTATGGCACCTTGCGCGGCAAGACGGACACCCGGGTGACCCTTGCCCTGCCGGACGGAACCACCCGGACCTATCCGCTGACAGCGGAGGTGCCGGTCTATCGGGATGACGTGCCGGCCCGGCAATCGGACATGCGGGTGGGAGATCGCATCCGCATGCTGGTGCAGACGAACGCGGACGCGGTCCGTGTGGGAGAGGTGCGTCTGGAACTCGATCCCATCCCTGTCGGGGACATCTACCGGGGGACCTATGTGTGGTACGATCCCATGAATGAACAGATGACGGTGACCGCCGCGCAGACGTTTACCGGTGGCCGCTGGCTGCCTGTGGACCGGCATGGCGCCCTGTCCTTCCCCCTTGCCGATGGGTATGACGGTGAGCTGCCGCCCGCGCGCGCCGCGGCGGAGGCGTTTTTTGCCGTGCAGGAGGATATTGGCGGAACGCCCCACATTGTGGCGTTTTCACTGAGATCCCCGGATGCGTACGAGCAGGTGTTTGACGACACGATCGCCGCCAATGCCGCGGATGGCACCCGGCTGAGCCTTTCCGGCAGTGCGTCGGAATTCTGGACGGATCCGGGTTCCCTGATTGTCAAGGACGGACGGCTGGTGGACGCGGCCGCTGTTCTGGCGGAGGAGCGGGCACGCCTGTCGGCGGCGCGTGACGACGTGACGGGACAGATGCGTGTGGATGTGCTGGTCAGCGAAACACCCACAGGCGCGGAGGGCTTGTCCGTGTATCGCGGGCGCATCCGGACAGTGGCGCCGGACAGCGCGTTCACGCTGGAGTCCTTTGCGCGGCTCGACGGCAATGTCTGGACATTTTTCAACACCCCCAAAACCTTCTCCACGGTCCGGGATGTCACCCGACTGCTGTCGGATGGCGGTGTTGCGGACCTGCGCGCGTTCAATGGGACGGACTGGGCCGGCAAGGCCGTTTATGTGCTGACGGACGGCTCGTATGCCGCGGCCATCAGTGACGCGGCATATGGGGAAACCGTGCTCAAGGGCCGGGTGGTTTCCGTGGACGGCGGGGTCAGGGACGAATGGGATACCCTGGTGACCGAGCCGACGGCACTTTCACTGAGTGATACCCGCCGGTATGATCCGCTGGCCTACACCTGGCAGGCCACGCCCGGTGTGAGCGTGAGCATTCCGGGAGACGCGCTGGTGATCCGAAAGGGGCGGCAGGCCACCTTGTCGCAGGTGCAGCCGGGGGACATTGTTCGTGTGCTGCAAACAGACGTGGACGGAGACGCGCGCGTGGTCGTGGCGGAGTGAGCGTGGGCTGGCGATGCCGGCCCACGATGACAGGGGACACAGGGAGAGGAGACATGATGATGAGACACGGAATTTCCAGCCGAACAGACCTGCGGAGGCCACCCCGCACAACCCGGCAGCTCCGGTTGCCGGCGCTGGTTGTGGCGGTTCTGATGCTGTTCGCGGTTCCCGCGGGCGCACAGGAGGGAACCCTGGGCTATGCCGGTGGCATTTCTGTGACAGAACGGATGGAGAAGGACACCTATCTGTACCGGGAAGTGACCTTTGTGTCCGGCAAGCCGGTGGTGCTCGACGGCACGCTGACCATCAAGAAGACGGTGAAGGCGGACAAGGAAACAGCGACCTATACCTATCGGATGGCCAATGCCGGGCAGGACGCCACGCTGACCCGTGTCCTGATCTTTGACACCGCGCTGGACACGAAGAACAACGGCCAGGTCACCCGGGCCACGCAGCTTTCCCGGATTCCCACGGAGGTGCTGCGGATTGGCGGCAACACCTACACACTGACAGACGAACGGTTCACCCGCTCAAACTTGACGGATCCCCAACCGGCGCTCAACTACCATGCCGGCGAATTCCGATCCACAAAAACCTATCGGGTGGGGGCCGGCGCGGACGCGCCGACCGTGACCGTGGCCACCACGGGAACCGTCCATGCCTATGACCAATTCTGGAGCAACACCCAGACCCAGAAGCTGAAAATGGTCATGACCTGGGAACAGCCGGCGGCCGCCTCCTGGGGCGGCACCGCGGAGGTGACCGTTTCCACGTCCAGCCGCCAGAAGTTTTCCTATCGGGAGAATGAGCCCACCCAGATCAGCTTCGACGGGGGTTATCTGCGGACCACCTGGCATGAAAGCGTGCTGACGTATGCCGCATCCATCCCGGAGTTCAGTCAGGAAGGGGAGGCCACCGACCGTCTCGTGACGTACGAAGACAGGCTTTCCCTCGACACGGAACCGGTGACCGAGCGCCTGATGGTGCCGGACATCCGTCATCTCAAGGGGCACTGGTCCGAAAAACCCGTGCATGTGCTGTATGGGCTGCAGATTCTGCCGGGAACCGGTGCCGCGTTCAATCCCCAGAAATACCTGACCCGCACGGAGTTTGTGGCACAGGCGGTGCAACTGCTCAAGGCGGTGCCGGCCGACCCCAATGTGCGGACCGCCTATACCCGGGTCTCCCGCAGCACCACGGAGGACACGTTGCCCTTTGTGGATCTGGAGGAGGGCGATCCTTTCCTCGATGAGATTGTGGACGCGAGCAATCGGGGCATCGTCGTTGGACGGGGCATGTCCTACTTCCGTCCGGAAGCCTACATCACCCGCGCGGAAGTGGCCACCATCGTGATTCGCGCGCTGGGACTCGGGAATCTGGCGCCATGGCCAAGCGCGGTCGCGCCGTTTGCGGACAACGACATGATTCCCGCGTTTGCGCGAAATGCCGCGTCGGTCTGTGCCGAAATCGGCATCATGCCCGCGGACGCCTCCGGACGGTTCCGCCCTGCGGACCACATCACAGCCGCCGAAACCGCGGAGCTGCTGTACCGCCTGCTCAACTACATGGGCGATGAACTGGTCACGGACTACCGGGAGCACATCATCCAGTGGTAAGACACCGGAAAGAAAGCCACCTGGGCGGTCGCGGGCAGAAGCGTGGGGCCGGGCCTTCTTGTGTCATGTTGCCGGCCGCATTCTCCGCATCCAACAGGGATTGTCCTGTCCACCAACCCGGTTCATGGTATAATGAGCCGGGTCGGTGCATGCTGTCGCGCATGCCGCGGATGGCCGCAACAACGGTCGCCCGGACCGTTTTGGAAGGAGACATCATGGGAGAATGGAAACGGATTGCAGGGGAACATGGCGTGCGCCGGCAGGGATGGATGAAAAGAGGCGCCGCGCTGTGCCTGGGCGCCCTGCTTGTATTCAGCCCGGTACACGCCAGTGCCTGGGCGGCCGATTATCTTGAGGCAGTGAAATCCTTTGTGCAGGGGGTCCATCTGCAGGAGTTGTCCGACGAGGAATTGCTCGAAAAGGCCATCAGGGGCATGGTGACGGGGATCGACCCGTATTCGGAGTATCTTGACCGGGAAGAGATGGACGCCTTCTCCACAACGCTCACCGGCCGCTTCAGCGGCATCGGTGCCGTTCTGGAACCGGACGCGGAAAAGACAGGCATTCATGTGAACACCGTGTTTGCCGATTCACCGGCAGAAAAGGCGGATGTTCGTGAAGGCGATGTGATTGTGCGGGTCGATGGCCAGTCCATGGCGGGCAAGACCGCGGCGGAGGCCGCCACCCTGATCCGGGGCACGTCCGGCACGCAGGTGACACTCGAGATTCGGCGTGGCACCCAGACGCTGACCCGCGTGGTGACCCGCGGAGAAATTGCGATCACGCCCGTGACCTGGCGCATCCATGAGGATGTTGGCATTGTGCGGATTTCACAGTTCTCCCGCGGCATGTCCCTGGAACTTGCGCAGGCGCTGTCCTCGCTGCGCGCCGCGGGCATCCACAAACTGATGCTCGACTTGCGCGACAACCCGGGCGGGTATGTGGACGAGGCGGTGGCGGCCGCGGAGCTGCTCGTTCCCGCGGGACCCATCGTCACGGTGGATTACCGGTCCGACCGGATCGATGACGAAAGCTATTTCAGCCAGGCCGACAACCCCGGATGGGTGATGGCCGTGATGGTCAACGGGGAGACCGCTTCTGCGGCGGAAATCCTGGCGGGGGCCATCCAGGACGCGGAAAACGGCGTGCTCGTTGGCCAGAAAACCTATGGCAAAGGCGTGGTGCAGCACCTGTTCACCCTGCTGACGCCACAGGCGTACGAAAAATATGGCAAGGCGCATGCCGACGCGTATGTCACCGAGCTGGAGTGGTCCTCCTATTATGGCGTGAAGATTCAGCCGGAGGAGGCGCTGGGGCTGTTGAAGCTCACCACGGGCAGGTATCTCACCCGCAATGGCCGGGCACTCGACCAGGAGGGTCTGACCCCGAATATCCCCACGGAAGCGGACCCGGCGGTGCAGGGCTACGAACCCACGCTGGTGTCACCCATTTCCCTGCAGGAGACAATGACCCTTGGCGGGTATGGCTCCGCGGTACAGCAGGCGGAAATTGTCCTGCGGATGTCCGAGGTTTTTTCCGGCACTCCGGACAAGACCTTCACCGCCGAAACCGCGGAAGCCATCCGGGCCTGGCAGGCCCAGGCCGGGCTCCCGAAAACGGGTGTGCTCGACGCCCAAACCGCCGGGTCTCTCAATGCGGCCCTGGAATCCCTGCGAATGCTGAACCCCTCCTACGCGGAGGCCTGGGAAGTGCTTGCAATGTTCTGACCGCTTGCGCATTTGGTTTATGTGCGCGCGGCCGCGTGTGAGCGTTTCGGAACAATCCCGGACAGCGCCGGCCTGTGCGATGGCACAGAACAGGCACCAGTCAAAAGACAAACGGTGAAGCATCGCGCGGGCGGCCGGCCCGCGCGTGGAGGAATCACATATGCCGGAGGATCGGTTTTCGAACCGGGAGGAACGACCGCTGCGCAAAGGCCGCAGAGCGGATGCGCCGCAACCATTTGAGGATGGGATGGATGAATCACGCGATGCGGCGGAAGCGCCCGCGCTTCGCTGGGTTTGGCTGCGCCTGCTGCTGTTTCTGGTGCTGCTGGTGGTCCTTGGCGGCCTGGCCATGCTGGCGCTGACGGGCGCGGATTTTTCCAGCTTGCGCGAAACCGGCATCCGCGGACTCATTGAGGATGCCCGCAGCCATGTCGGCGAGACGCTGCCGCAGCAGCAGACGCTGCGCGAGCTGTCTGCCGACGCGCCCCTGCCGGTGCTGGCCGTTCAGGGGGAGACAGCCCTGCTGTGCAGCGGGGGTGAGCTGCGCGCGCTGGACGAGGATGGCGTGGAGCGCTGGATTCGGCCGGTGCAGCTGCAGACGCCCTATGTGTGCGTGTCGGGCAGGGATGTGCTGTACGCGGATCTGTCCGGTCGAACCTATGGCATCGTTCGGGACGGGGTTTCCTTTTTTGAGAAACAGAGCCGGCACCCGCTGTACAATGCATGGCTGTCCCGTGACTTTGTCTTTCTGCTCCAGCACGCCGAGGATCCCGGATATTCCGCGGTGCTCGACGGCGTGTCAAGGGAGGGCGGGGCGGTTTTCTCCTCCTATTTTACCGACTACACGCCGTTTCTGGTGCGGCAGGCCCCACAAACCGGCCAGTCCGCCATTGTCCTTTCCGGGCTGTCGGCCCAGCTGACAGCCGCCGGCGGCGCGGTGGAGTTCATGGCGCCGGATACCACCCGGCTGGGGGGCATCTCCTCCGACACGGATCTGTTTGCGGTGGTGCTGCAGCTGACCAACGGCCATACCGCGCTGGTGGGGGCGCAACAGATGCGGGTGGTCGACAGGGAACTGCTGCCGGTTGCCACGTATGAGACCGACGGCAACCCCATCACGGCGGCCACGCTGCTCGACGGCACACAGCCCGTGCTGGCCCTGCAGGATGCCAAGCGTTATGAAACCACGCGTCAGGAGAAGACCTGGATACGGATATTTGACGCGACGGGTGCCATGAAGCG
>JAEWSN010000136.1 GCA_023459915.1 Bacillota bacterium | reverse complement strand
ATCAGGAAGTCATCCGCGTACACATCCCTGATAGCCTTGAGGTCGGTCTGAACCGCGGAGGGCGCGGTGCCTGTGCCCACCAGGCTGACATCGTCGAGCAGGAAGGCCGCTTCGGCGTTGCCGCTCTCCACGTAGACGGTGACAAACTCTTCACCAACACTGGTGTACCGGTATTTGCCGAGCAGCTGCACCCAGCCGTCCGCCTTGCCTACGGTTTTTTTGTCCAGATTCAGGTAGCTGGCGCCGGAGCCGTCACCCACCTGGGTGGACAGTTGCAGATCCGCGCTGTCGGGGGAAACCAGCTTCACCCAGGCGGAAATGGTGTATTCGTTGCCGAGGTCGATGTACGGCTCCACGCGCAGTGCCGGGCCGTGCCAGGAAGTGGTTCTTCCCTCGACCTTCAGCGCATGGCTGCCGTCCCCGGTTGCATCCTCGCCTTCGGCGACGGTGAGCACTTCGGTTCCGGCCCGGCCGGCAAAGTCATTGGTAGTATTGTCCTCAAAGGTGATGGTCGTGAACGCCTTCGCGGCCGGACGCGCCGGGGCTTCATCAGCCGGCGCGGCCCCTTGTGCAGCCGCGGCCGCCTTCATCGTCACCAGCACATCGCCAACCAGGAACGGCACGGTTGCGCCTTCATCGCTGGATTGCAGGCGCAGCGCGGTGTCCGCGTCGCCCACCGTGTATTCCGCGGTCAGCGTGAAGGCTTCTCCCGCTTTCATCTCCACATTGGAGAGCCATTGGTAGGTCTGGTTCGTACCCAGCACCGCCTTGGCGCCGGCCGGCACCGTGGCGTCCGCGGCCACAAAGCCCTGCACGGTGATCGCGTACGTCGCGCCGGTTTCCAGGCCGAGCGCGCTGAATGTGAAATCAGCGGCATCCCAGCTGTTCGCGCGGTTGGCGACAGACAGCGCGGCGCCGTCTTCATTGCCGTCGAACACCTGGCCGGTCACCTGTGTGAGGCTTGCGCCGCCGGATTGCACAGCCACGCCGGCGCCATCGGCAAAGGTTTCATGGTACACCGCATCCGTCGCCCCAAAGGCCGGTATGCACGTCAGCAGCAACGCGAGGGTCAGAAACAACGCAGCCACTCTTTTTCCCGTTTGACGAATCATCATGGTTCCCCCCTTGTCATTCTGCGTTCGCCCGGCACTCCGACCATCACAGCTTGCCCAACTGTGCGATTCGTCAAAAGGTCCCGGCAAACATCTTTACATTTTGTGATTATATCCGACTCTCCATTTGTGCCGGTTCTGATTATCTTCGGGAATGCTCCACTTTTCTTACTTGTTTTTCCTGTTTCAACACATGAAGCGCCATCGGCCAAACGCCGCGAGTTCTCGGCCAAACGCCGTGAGCCATTTGAGTTTCGGAAATGAGTGCGATATCATGTTGGTGCCAATCGGCACACACCACAACAGACACGCGTTTGGCACAACCGTTGTGTCTGTGACAGAAAGGGGCATGGCATGGCGGAGGTTTGGCAGGAAAAACTGCAGGAATGGTTGAAGACACTGCATTTTGGAGAATTGGCCTCAACCTTTCTTGCCGGTCTGACACTGCTTGCGGGCAGCCTCGCTTTTTCCTTGATCCTCTTCTGGATATCAAGGCTGCTGCTGAAAACCTTTCTGGCCAAACGCATCGAAAAAAGCAGGAACAAATGGGACGACAAGCTCCTCAAGCGGCGTGTGTTCCATCGCCTGACACTGCTGATCCCCGCCATCACAATGGCTGTCGCGTCCGCGCTGGCCGGCGATCTGCAGGATGTGATCCAGCGGATTTTCTTTATCTGGATCACCGTCATTCTGCTTCTGGTGCTGTGTTCCATCCTCGATGCGGCCGACGACATCTACAGGCAGTATGACGTGTCCCGCCACAAGCCCATCAAGGGATATCTGCAGGTTGTCAAGATTGTCCTATATGTCATCGCGGGCATCATCATCGTCTCCTTCCTCGTCAATCGCTCCCCCGTGCTGCTGCTGAGCGGCATCGGCGCACTGTCGGCGGTGCTCATGGTGGTCTTCAAGGACTCCCTGCTCGGCCTGGTGGCCGGCATCCAGCTCACCGCCAACGACATGGTGCGCATCGGGGACTGGGTGGAAATGCCCAAATACGCGGCGGATGGCGATGTCATCGACATCACGCTGCACACCATCAAAATCAGCAACTGGGACCGCACCATCACCACCATTCCCGCCTACGCCATGATTTCAGACTCCTTCAAGAACTGGCGCGGCATGTCGGAGGCCGGTGGCCGGCGCATCAAGCGGGCCATCCGCATCGACATGAACAGCATCCGTTTCTGCAATCCGGACATGCTCGCCCGCTTCAGAAAAATCCGTCACATCGCAGCCTATCTCGAAAAAAAGGAACAGGAAATCGCACAGCACAACGCCGCCAACGGGTTCAATCCCGATCAGCCGGTGAACGGGCGCCATCTCACGAACATCGGCACCTTCCGCGCCTACGTGCTGGCTTACCTGCGATACCACCCGGACATCCGGCAGGATTTCACCCTCATTGTCCGGCAGCTTGAACCAGGGGACAATGGCATTCCGCTCGAAATCTACTGCTTCACCAACACCACGGCCTGGGCTCGATACGAGGACATCCAGGCGGACATCTTCGATCATTTGCTGTCCATCCTGCCCCAGTTTGAGTTGCGCGTGTTTCAGCAGCCTGCCGGCGCGGATCTCGCCGTGCTGCACTCGGCGAATCCATAAATACGCCCGCAAAAAAACATCTGCGTTATAACGGTGGCGGTAAAATATCCGAAACGGTCATAACTCCGGCCGTTGTGGGAGCGTGATTCAGGATGAAATTGTCTTGGATATCCAACGGCCGGAGTTATAAAAGGAGAACCTGAAGATGGCAAACAACACATTGGATCCCATTTTGTTGAACGCGGTCCGCAAGGCACAATGCGACGAGGAAACAGGTGCCGCCCTGTACGCGTTCATGGCCAAACGGGAAAAGGACGCACGGAACAAGGCACTGCTCGAACAGATGTCACAGGATGAAAAGCGCCACGCCAATGTGTGGAAGGGCATTTCAAAACAACAGATTCACCCTCGCGGTGTCTACCTGTTCTTCATGAAACTGCTGACGGTCGTCCTTGGCTTCACGTTCGTCGTCAAGACAATGCAGAAGGCAGAACAGATTAACGGTGATGCTTACGACCAGATGAAGGAACAGCTCCCACAGGCCGCCGCCATGCTCGCGGACGAGCGCCGGCACGAACAAAACCTGTACGGCATGCTTGACGAGGAGCGGCTGCATTACGTCGGCGCCATGGTGCTGGGCCTCAATGACGCGCTGGTGGAGCTGACCGGTGCCATTGCCGGGGTCACGTTCGCGCTGGCCAACACCAAGCTGGTGGCGCTGACCGGCATCATCACAGGCATCTCCGCGACACTGTCGATGGCCGCGTCAAACTATCTGGCCGAACGCGCAAACGGCAATGACAAGGCGCTCAAGTCCAGCCTGTACACCGGCACGGCCTACCTCATCACCGTGGTGCTGCTGGTGCTGCCCTACCTGCTGCTGCCCTCGTCGCTGTATGTGGTCGCCTTCGCCATCATGCTGGCCACCGTGCTGATCATCATCCTGTTCTTCAACTTCTACTTGTCCGTTGCAAAGGAAGAGCCTTTCCTGAAGCGGTTTACCGAGATGGCAGCGATCTCACTGTCCGTGGCGGCCATTTCGTTCCTGATTGGGCTGGCGGCGAAAAACCTGTTGGGATTGGATACGCTGTAAACGCAAAAAATCGGAACCCGCACTTGGCCAGGCCGACGCCAAGCCAATTCCTGCGATACGGGAATTGCTGATCTTGTGGTATCGAATGAGGCAACTGTGGTTCTTGTGGTGTCAGGTGAGGCAAATGTCACAAATGACACGGTTTCGGCCACTCTGCTTGGCAACGTACAAGGCCTTGTCCGCACGGGAGATGGATTCCATGCAATTCTTGCCATCATAGCGGCTCACACCGATGGAAACGGTAACCGGACACACCCCGTTGTCTCCTGTTTCGATCGCCCGCCTTATTTTCTCGGCGATTTGCTGCGCGTTCGCAAGCGAACAAGCCGGCATCAGCACCACAAACTCCTCACCACCCCAACGGATGGCATAGTCTGTTGCGCGCGTGTTGTCCAGGATCTGTTTTGCGGTATACACCAGCACCTTGTCCCCCGCATCGTGTCCGTGGGTGTCATTGACGCGTTTGAAATGATCGATGTCCACCACCAGGATAGAAACTTCGCGCGGGTTCTCGAAAATCAAACGGGAACTGTCCTTGTGTGTGAGGGACTTGAGCTTGTTCCGGTTGAACACCCGTGTCAGATGATCAATGACCAGCGCTTCCTCGAGCTGCTTCTTGACACCGTAGTGATCCAGATACACATTGCCCATGATGAAATTCACCGCCACGATGGCCAACAGGCATGGGATGCCCAGCGAAAGCATCATGTCGAAATTCTCGTAATGGTTGAAAAGATGGGATAAAACGATATTCCCAATCACCAGTGAATGGGCCGTCGTCGCCACGGCGAACGGCGCACCAAAACCAACACAGAGAAACATCAGGTGCATGATGATGAACCCTTCGCTGGCATGTGTCTTGATGGGCAAATAGTAAATGGCCCAAATGGTGCACCACATGATGCCATGCAAAATCATGTAGGCCAGCGGGATCATGATACGGTAGCTGCTGATTTTCCGTGCAGCAACCAGAAACCCAAGCAGCGGAAGCAACATGAATGTCCTTGGTATCAGTGTCTCCCATGCCAGCCGACCGAACAGCTGACAGTCTGACACCCAGAAGGTCATGTTGGAAAACACGGAAATCACGACTGCCCAAGTGATGAACTCCCGGTAATACTCATACTTGGACTGAAGAAAGTCACGTTTTTCTTCTCCTTTGAGTTTCACAGCAGAAAACATGGCGCCCCATTTCGTTGGTGTACTGAGTCCGGTCTGTCATGGCATATTGTCCATGTTCAACCATCTCTTCATTACCATCTTACAGGGTTTCCCAAACGCAAGCGACTCCTGTCATGTATCCAAGCCATCTTCCCCGGTGCATTCCGGCATCCCGCAGCAGGCGGACATCGCCTCAAGAACAAGCGCCAGGCTCTCGAGCACCTGCGCGTGCCGTTCCTCCGGAATCCGTTCCAGCACGGTTTGATACCGCCGCTTCATGCCTTCTTCCAATTGTGCGTATTGATCCTCCCCCTCCGGGGTCAGGGCAATCACCACCGCACGCCGGTCCTCAGGATCCGGCTCCCTCCTCACCAATCCCGAAACCACAAGATTTTGCACCGTGCGGCTCGTGGTGCTGCTGTCGAGATTCAACCGGGCAGCCAGCGCATTCAAGGTGAGTCCCGGTCGACCGCTTGCCCCACGGCCAATCTCAACCAGTGTATGGCACTGTGCCATCGTGATATGGCAGCAGGCCATCTCCCCTTCATTGAGCAGCCCCATCTTTCTTTCCAACCCACGGACCAGCTCACGCAGCTGTTCATCCATTGGCGCTTTTTCCATCCACGATTCACCCATTGGCACCGTTCTCAACAACAGCTCGCCCCCTCCCCGCCGTCCGTGCAGCATCCACTGCCGCAGTCCGGTTCCGTTCCGTGAATCAGCCCGTACAGAATGGCGGCCGCACAGCCGACACCAGGGGTTACCGACAGCGCCCCGGAAGGACAATTGCGAACACACGCGCCGCACTCCATGCACGCGTCAGGCTGATCAACCTCCGCGACACGACGCGTCCCGGCCGCACCCTTCATCCGAAAAACAGCATGCGGACAAACCTGCAGACACAGCCCGCATCCAGTGCAGGAATCCGCATTCAGCGTCAACGTGGACACATCCTTGAGGTATCGATGCTTCAACATGTCAATTCTCCTACGCCAATCGTGGCGGTTCTCCATTAACAACGAGCAAGGACTGCTCAACGGGACAGGGCCACCTGCAACACGCGCGCGGACAGGATACCCAACCCACCCAGCAGCACCAGAATGGCTTGCAATGGCACAGCCCACTTCATTTCCCGCTTCACCCCGGAAGGAGACGTGTAGGTGGAACAGCCGGTGAAATTCATGGCAAAATACGAGGAGATCGCCAGCACCACCAGGATGCCGGACACCACCAGCAACCAGCCCGGCTCCGCAGTCCCCGGCAGCAGGCCTGCCGTAGCGGGCGAGAACCCGAGTGCCGCCAATACCCCCAGTGCCGTCATGACGCCCATCAACAAGCCTTTCATCGAGAAGGCGCGCCCGGGAATCCAGGGCAGCAAAACCGGAACGAGAAAAGCGCCGGACAGCATGCCCCCACAGAGGATCATGGCCTCGAACCGATCAAATCTTGTCAGGCCCAGTGCATTGAGCATGAACATGACACCAAGAATCCACAGCAATGGCTTGACCCCGGACAGAATCTCAATGGGCGACAACACCAGGCGATCCATGAAGGAAAAGCGAACCTGCCGCATCGCAGGCGTCGCAACTTCATCCGTGTCGAGGAAAGCCGGCAGGTCCGCCGCGCGCACCGGTCCATACACAACGGAAAATCCGGATTGCCGCCTAACCTCACGCGCCGAGACACCCGGTGCGCCGAGCTGTGGCAGAATCAGCCTGCGATGTGCCACATGTGAGCCAAGCCCTGTCTGTGCAATCCGACGGACAATCTCCGCGGTGCCGAAGGTGACCTTTCCCGCGGCACACCAGACATTGATGCCTTTGGTGTCGAGCACGAGTATCCAGACATGCCGCGCCTTCAGTTCACGCCGCAGCATGTCAAAGCTCATCTTGTAGTTGGCGGTGACAAGCACAGGCGCATCTTCTCCCGGTTGTCCCAATCGGTACAATCCGGGGGCAACCGTATGATTCATCCGGTTGATGCCCCAACGAGCCTTCCAGGATCCCATGCGATCCGCCCAGGTATACGCAGCGGTTGTCTGCATGGGCACATCCACCGCGGAGGCCATGCTGTTGGAACGCAACTGGAAACCGGCATCCAACAAACGTTTCACGCCATCCTGCCGTTCACCGAAATGCAACTCTGTCTGGTTCATGTCTCACCTCTCCTGTTTATTGTACAACCAATTTATTGTTTGATACAACTATTTGATTATACAATATCCAAGCGGCCAGAAAATGCTTGCGAAAATTGCTGTCCTGTCAGCTTCAGGGGTTCATGCTTTCGAAGAAGTCGGCAGCATGTCCGCGATTTTCTGATGTACTTCCTCTTTCACATTCTCCTTCAGCGCATCGAGAAACAGGCGGAAAATCTCCTGAATGAACTCGCGTGTCTCCTCGTCGATGTCCTTGATGGCCTTGAGCGCGTCCTGGGCCACCTTGCGCCAGTTCTTGGGCAGCTCGTCCACCGTCTCGAGCCGGGTGGCGTCGAGCACCTGGGTCAGCACATCCACAAACCGCTCCCGGCGGGGCGTGTCCACCTTCGAAAGCCACGCCTCCAGGGATTTGGCAAACACCATCGAGGACGCCGACAAGGTTCCCGCATACTGCAGATCGCCATTTTCAATGCCCCATGTATACAGATCATGCTGGAACAGCCCGATGGACGCGCATTCCACCACCCTGTACCTGGAATCGTGCTGCAGGAGCATGCCCACGACAGAGTCCTTGGGAATGGAGGTCTGCACCATGCCGAGCAATGACTGATAGACCTGGTCGGAAAGCAGATCCTCCCGAAACCCCGGTCCATCATGATTGAAGACGCCCCGCAGACGTTTGCGCGTTTCGGGCGCGGATTTCAAGGCCGCATACAGTGCCAGGTTTCCCCCCTTGGAGTGCCCCCCGACCATCATCATGCCCGAGGCTGACTTGGCAATGCCGTCGAGATAGGCCACCGCCGATGCCTGCGCGGGCACCTTGGGCAGAAAAGCCATGTTGAGATCTTCCTTCCACCCGACCAGGGTGGCGTCCGTTCCGCGGAAAGCCACATAATGGACGCCGGTGGGAAGCAAAAATGTCGTGGCGGAAAATTGCTTCTGCGTCTGCTGATCCAGCTCCGCCACATGCGCGTAGGCACGGATTTCCCTGAACCGGC
The DNA here is from genome assembly GCA_023459915.1 of Bacillota bacterium. Taxonomy (GTDB): domain Bacteria; phylum Bacillota; class Clostridia; order DSM-8532; family DSM-8532; genus JAEWSN01. The sequence goes on along the minus strand of JAEWSN010000136.1, from coordinate 17,947 downwards.
CGCTCTCGAGAATGGTGAGCAGCAGCTTCTCGTTTTTGGGTGGCATGAAGGTGCCTTCCACAAGCGCGCGAATGCCGCGCAGCGGAATGTACTCCGCAAGCCGAACCGCCGCGCGTGGCTTCTCGACCGAGGACAGTTCGTTCCCGAACTGCAGGTAGGACAACTGCGCCAGAACCACGGAATCCGCCGCACAGAAAGGTTTTTCGTCGAACCCGAAATTGCCGGCATCCCGCACATAGTCAATCATGTTTTTCATCGATCCGCCCTCCGGGATTATGCGTTGAGACTGGGCTCCTGGTGGTAAATTCACCATATCACGCCACTGCGCAACACACAATTCAAATGATTGCGCCAAGCACAGGTCGATTTGGGCTGAAACCCGTTTCACGCGTGAACAAGATGGGGGGCAACCCCAAGAGAAGGAAGCAAACAGGATGAGAATTGGTTACGCCTGTCAGGGCATCGGCATCCCGGATACAAGCCTGCGGACTTGTCAGGCCCGCAACGCCACCCCGGCACTGCTCACGGAAATCACCGCACACAATCTCGGGGTGCTCAAACGGCTGCTCGCATACAACGCGGACAACGGCATCCGCATGTTCCGCATCACGTCGGACCTGGTGCCGTTCGGCTCCAGTCCGGTCAATCCGCTCCCCTGGTGGGACATCCACCGGGACACCTTCGAGGAAATCGGCGCCTTCATCCGGCAGCAAGACATCCGTGTATCCATGCATCCCGGGCAGTACACCGTACTCAACGCGAAGGACGGGGACGTGGTCCACCGCGCCGTGCTCGATCTCGCGTACCACGCCCACATCCTCGATTTGCTGGGAACCGGGCCGGAGAGCAAAATCATTCTCCATGTGGGCGGGGTCTACGGCAACCGGGAAGAAGCGCTGGCGCGGTTTGCCGCCAATTACAGCCTGCTGGATGAGGCCATCCGCCGTCGGCTCATCATCGAAAATGACGAGCGCAGCTATACGGCCGGCGAGGTGCTGACCCTTGGACTCCGGCTGGGCATCCCCGTGGTGTTCGACAACCTGCATCACGCATTGAATCCGGGAGACGAATCCCTGCCTGACGCGGCTTGGATCGCCGCCGCACGGGAAACCTGGAAAGCGCAGGACGGCAACCAGAAAATCCACTATTCCCAGCAGGCTCCCGGGCGTCGGCCCGGGTCCCATTCAGACACCATCGCGGCGGATGTCTTCCTGGAATTTGTCCGCACCCTGAAAGACCCCAAACCGGATATCATGCTGGAGGTCAAGGACAAGAACCTGTCGGCCGTCAAATGCGTCCTGTGCGCGGACCCTCCCGGTCAACGCGACCTGGTGCGCTCACTGGAGCAGGAATGGGCCCGCTACAAATACAAGGTGCTCGAAGCCGATCCCGCGGGGTATCAGGCAATCCGAACCTTGCTGAAGGAAAAGGATAGCGTGACCGGTCCCGACTTTTACACATTGCTGGATCAGGCGCTGGCTGCCGGGGTGACTCCGGGCAACGCGGAAAACGCCGCCCAGCATGTGTGGGGTTATTTCAAGGACAAAGCCACCGACAAGGAGCGGGACGCGTTTTTCCAAAAGCTCTCCCGATACAGGGACGGGAAGCTGAGCCTGCATGCCGTGCACAATGCCCTGTATCAGCTGGCGAGCCATTATGGGGAACCGTATCTGCTGCAGTCCCTGTATTTCGAGGACTGGCGGGGTGCCGGGGCGTGACGGGTTTTTCCTGGTGTACTCCCCCCGCCTGTCCGCCAGACGGTGATTGTTGACGCACGGTGATTGTGGCGGCATGGGATTTGAAGCGCCCACAAACCGGTTGCAAAGGCCCCGCGGCACAAGTCCGCGGGGCCTTCATCAAGGGATATGCCTGGTTTTACCCAGGGGAGGCTTCCTCCAGAACCGCCGGTTGCCTTGCAACAAGCGGATAAGAGGCGTTCACGGCTTCCCGCGGACTACGCGTCGTCCTGCAGGGCATCATAGCCTTCCTCGCCGGTTCTGACCTTGATGACATTCTCCACATCGTAGATGAAGATTTTCCCGTCACCGATTTTGCCGGTGTAAAGCGCCTTCTTGGCCGCGTCAACCACCGTTTCAACAGGAATCTTACAAACCACGATGCCCACCACGACCTTCGGCAGCAGCTCGATGTCCACCTCGACGCCACGGTAGAACTCCGTGCCGCCCTTCTGCATGCCGCAGCCCATGACATTGGTGACCGTCATGCCCGTGATGCCGATGACGTTCATGGCATGCTTGAGCAGGTCGAACTTGCTCGGGCTGGTGATGATCTCCACCTTGGTCATCTTCACATCAGAAGCAACAGGAGAGGTGGCCTTCTTGTGAACCACAGGCACCGCCTGTTCCACAGTGGGCGTGGCTTGCTTGTGTTCGTGATGGAAATCCACGCCCTGCACGGTCGGCATGAAGTCCGCATAGCTGCTGACCAGGCCATGTTCCTCAATGTCGAGGCCCGCGATTTCTTCGGCTGTGGACACCCGCAGCCCAATGGTCTTCTTGATGAGGGTGAATACGATGAACATGGTGACAGCCACCCAAAGCGCAACGGTCAGGACACCAAGTGCCTGTACGCCCAGAAGCCCGAACCCGCCGCCATACAAGAGACCACCCTCGACGGCAAACACGCCCACCAGAATGGTTCCTGTCGCACCGCACATACCATGGACCGCAACCGCGCCGACCGGATCGTCCACCTTGATGATCTTGTCCAGCAGTTCCACACCAAAGACAACCACAAAAGCGGCAATCGCGCCAATCGCCACGGCGCCGGCTGGGGAAACGGCGGCACATCCTGCCGTGATGGCCACCAGGCCGGCCAGCGCGCCGTTGAGTGTCATGGAAACATCCGGCTTCTTGTAGCGAATCCAGGTAATGACCATGGTCACTGCCGCGGCCGCTGCCGCGGCCAGGTTCGTTGTCACAAAGATGCTGCCGGCCGACAGAATGGCGTCGTCCCCGGTGATGCCAAGGGTTGAACCGGGGTTGAAGCCGAACCAGCCAAACCACAGGATGAACACACCCAACGCGCCGAGGGTGAGGCTGTGGCCGGGAATGGCGCGGGGCTTGCCATCCTTGCCATACTTGCCGATGCGGGGACCGAGCAGGGCAGCGCCGACGAATGCGGCGACACCACCAACCATATGAACGGCTGTGGAGCCGGCAAAGTCAATGAACCCAAGCTGGGACAACCAGCCGCCGCCCCAGATCCAGTGTCCGGAAACCGGATAGATCAAGGCACTGATCACCACGCTGTACACAATATAAGAGATGAATTTGGTCCGTTCGGCCATGGCCCCGGAAACAATCGTGGCCGCCGTGGCACAGAACACCGTCTGGAAAATCAGGAACACAGGGGTTGGAATGGTCCCGCTGTAGTCTCCCATGACAAAAAAGTCGAAGGAGCCGAACAATCCGGCCACATCCGTCCCGAACATGATGCCGAAGCCGAGAACCCAGAACACAAGTGACCCCAGCGAGAAGTCCATCAGGTTCTTCATGATGATGTTGCCTGCGTTCTTGGCCCTGGTGAAGCCAGTTTCGACCATCGCGAAGCCTGCCTGCATGAAAAAGACCAACGCCGCCGCCAATAGGACCCAAATGGTGTCTACAGATGAAAACATGGTGTTGCCTCCCTTCTTGATGCAAAGAAGTGCATCCGGAGCCGGCGCCGGATGCACTTCTTTGTGCCGGAAAAATGAAAAGAAAAAGGCGCTTTCAAACAAAATTTGTTCGAAAGCGCCTTTGCTCTGGTATCAGAGTACAGGATGGCCAGGGCCCTGTCAATGAAAAATCATCAGGGAATAGAACTTTTTGCAAGTTGCACAATTCAATCTTGCATATTCACCCTGGTTTTTGGTCATATTCCCACGCCGCCGGACTTCTCGGACGCCATCGGCACATTTTCGGCAATCTGCCGGAAATGGACAAACCCGCCATTCTCACGCGTGGTGTCGCACCAGGTCCGCAAATCGATGACGGCCGAGCGGTTGCCATCATAATAGGTCACCTGGGCCCGCTCCCCATCTTCGGTCACGGCCATGCGCACGAGTGTCACCCAGTGCCAGGCATCCAAATCGGCCACATCGCCGTTCGACAGGTTCAGAAACGCCACCGGACAATCCATGGCGAGCCCCTCCGCCACAAACCGGACCACTTCCCGGAACGCCGTCCGTTCATCCGCCTGAATGTCAAAGGGCAGACAGGTGCAGGCCAGGCGCAGCCCATACATTCCGGAAAACGCGAACAACCCGTCCGAAAACCGCTGTATGGTGTTGATGCCGCGCGGTGAAGGGGTGACATGATTCCACATCCGGTTCATCAGGGACAGGCATCCGGCTTTTCCCTCCGCCACATCAAACGGGAGCGCGATGGCCCCCCTGCGGTGCAGGTAAAGCATGAGATTGGACGCAACCGTGGGACCGCAACCCGACCGGCGCTGCCACAGGGTGCCAAACCACTCCTGCTCGCAGCCGAGGAACTGCGTTCCGTCTTCGTCTGTCACATGCAGATACTCCGGATTCCGGATGGCGTAGATCATCATCTCTCCTTCAGGTGCCGGACAATCACAGTTCGGGGAACACGCCGAACCGTTCCGCGCCGACCTTCAGCCAGTCACTCTCCAGGCGGCAGACCAGCCGCGCGTTGTTGTAGGCCATCTGGAGCGTGAGAATGGTGTGCCCCAGATAGTTTCCGTTGTCCAACCGCTCCACGACGAGGGCCACATCCGCCAAATCGTCCTCCACCAATGAGAGCGGCAACAGCAGCGACATGATGTTGCGCGTGGGAAAATACATGGGAATGGCCGTTTTGTAGTTCCAGCGCACCCGCTTGAGCGCAAGGGACACCGCTTCGCGGAAGCGCCCGATGAGCCGGCGGTAGAACCTCATGTCCTTTCGGATGCGTTCCGCCAGCTGCTCGTGATAGGTCAGGGCCGAGAGGCCCAGCTCGTACGGCGAGCTGCGGATGAACGCCTCCAGATCCGCGTCATTGCAATACTCCAGCAGAAAATCCCTGGGCAGCCGCTCCACGTTTTCGAGCAGGATGTGCTCGTAGTCCATGATGGGTTCCGGCGCGCCGATGTCGTAGAACATGTCGTGCAGGCTGCGGAAATAGGCGGGCGGCTCCGGCAGCGGGTTGAAGGCGGCCACCAGCCGTTTGCCGTACGCGTCCTCCCCCGCAATGCAGAAGCCCTGCAAGCGCCAGTTCTGCGAGAACGCCTCGGTGGCGTTGGGCTCGAACAGCGCGTGGATGGGCTCGAACCGGCGGTCCACCAGGCCCGTGTTGAACGCGGCCACGCCGTTGTCAAAGTCCTCGAGCACCTTTCCCTCGCGGCGCAGCCGCACAAAGGTGTATTTGAGGTAGTTCATCAGAATGCCGTAATCGTCATCCCCGCCGCCGGGAAGCGTCCACTCCTCCGGCTGCGCCATGGCGGCCAGCTGCTCGAGCATGGTGGGGATGTGCACCAGATAGGCCCAGCGCGTCAGCTCGTTTCCGGGATGCCCGTTGACACGCGGTGCCGGCTTGCGCGACACGACAGGTGCCTGTGCTTCGGGTGCGGCACCGGGAGACGTGGCGGCACCGGGAGACGTGGCGGCACCGGGAGATGTGGCGGCACCGGCCGTGGTGGCCGATGCGGCATCCGCCGTGATGGTCATGGATACGGTTGGCTCGGCAGTCGGTACGGCGACCGTTTCAGCGGCCGGCGCGGCGGTTGCCTCGGTAGTCGGTGCGACGACCGTTTCAGCGGCCGATTCGGCCTGCTGCAATGCCGGCGCTTCCTCCCCCACGGGGATCGCGTCACCACCCCAACGCACCAGGGTCACCGGCGGGAAAAACGCCTTGTCCTGCCAAATCGACAGATGCTCCGTGAACTCCTGCAGCAGCATGGTGAGTTTGGGATATCCCCATCCCTTGTAGTCCACCCCGCGCTCTCGCAGATGATTGCCCAGATCGGCCAGCTTCGCGATGCCGTGTTCGTCCGCGGTTTCCACAATGGCTTGCCGGATGGCGGAAAGTACGTCGGGATGATTGTGCATGATGCCTCCTTGGGTGACGACTGAATGGAACCCTTCCATTTTACCTTGTATTCATGGAGAGCGAAACCTTGGGAAAAGAAACCTTGATTCCGGCTCAGAAAGTCGATTGGCGGCCTTGAGTCCATGGTGTCGTTTTGAGCCCTTCGAGGCATTCCCCTGCAGCATTGCCGCCCTCCTGCAGCTGTTGAAAAAAGTGTTGACATCTGTTTGCTCCGAGTGTATTATTGTATTAAGGCCTTAATACAATAATACATTCATACAACTCACCCGTATCCTTGAATGAATCCGGTGTGACAACGACCCAAAGTCAGGAGGGATGATATGCCCTGGGAACTTCAATCAGACAGACCCTTGTACACACAATTGGTGGAACAGGTGGAATTGCGCATCCTCAGCGGTGTCTATCCGCCGGGGAGCCGGCTCCCGTCGGTTCGGGACATGGCGCAGGAAGCCGCCGTCAACCCCAACACCATGCAACGCGCGCTGGCGCAGCTCGAGGAATCAGGCCTGCTGATCTCCCAGCGAACCACCGGCCGCTCGGTCACGGAGGATGAACAGATGATCACCGAAGCAAGAGAACGGCTGGCCAAGGAGCAAATCGAACAGTTTCTGGAGAACATGCGTAAACTTGGATACGAACCCGAAAACACACTTGGACTGATCAACGGCATGCTGAAGGAGATGAAGCAATGAATGCGATACTGGAATGCAGAGGACTCTCAAAAGTCTTTGACAGAAGGCCTGCGCTCGATGATGTCACGTTCAGCCTGCCGCGCGGACAAATCATCGGCCTGCTCGGCCCCAACGGCAGCGGCAAGAGCACGCTCATCAAGCTCGCAAACGAGCTGCTTTGCCCCACACAGGGAGAAATACTCATCAATGGCATGAAGCCCGGTCTCGAAACCAAGAAAATCGTATCCTACCTGCCGGAGAAAACCTATCTCAACGACTGGATGCGGGTGGACCAAATCATCGATTTCTTCGCGGATTTCTATCCGGATTTCAACCGCGGCAAATCGCAGGATATGCTCGCCCGGCTGGGCATCAACCCCAAGGATCGGCTCAAGACCATGTCCAAGGGCACCAAGGAAAAGGTCCAGCTCATCCTGGTGATGAGCCGCGAAGCGGAGCTGTACCTGCTCGACGAGCCCATCGGCGGCGTGGACCCGGCCGCACGCGACTACATTCTGGACACCATCATCCGCAACTACAACGCGAACGCGACCATCATCATTTCCACGCACCTCATTTACGACATTGAAAAGGTGCTCGATCACGTGCTGTTCCTCGGCGGCGGCCGGCTTATCCTCTCCTCGCCGGTGGACACCATTCGGGATGAACAGGGAAAATCGGTGGATACGCTGTTCAGGGAGGTTTTCAGATGCTGAGCAAATTGCTGAAATACGAAACAAGCGCCACAACCAGAATCTTCTTGCCCCTGTTTGCCGCCGTCCTGGCGTTGGCCGGCATCCACCGCGTCTTCGCCATGATTGGCAACGGCGAGATGCAATTCCCCGAAATCATCAGCCTCACCGTCTACATCCTGGTCATCACCGGCACCTTTGTCATGACCCTGGTGGTCATGATTCAACGGTTCTACAAGAACCTGTTGTCCGAGGAAGGCTACCTGATGTTCACCCTGCCGGTCCGGCCGTGGGCACATATCTTCTCCAAGCTGCTCATTGCCATGATGTGGACCTTCCTCAGCGTCATCATCGCGCTGCTGTCGGTCATGATCATCGCCTCAGAGGAACTGATGCAGCCGCGCTTCTGGCAGGCCATCGGGGACGGATTGGCCGAATTCTATTCCATCCGGGGCACCGGCATGATCACGGTGGAGTTCATCGCCATCATCATCCTCTCCTCCGCCTGCAACATCCTGATGATCTACGCGTCCATCGCGCTGGGACACCTGGCGGGCAAGCAGCGCATCCTCGCGGCCATCGGCGCGTATATCGGTCTGAACACGGCCGTGCAGATTCTCGCCGTGCTCGTGGGGCTCATCCCCGGCCTGATGGACATGGAAAGCTGGTCCTATGAGATCAACAACATGACAGATGCCATGCCCCTCACCCAGACCGCCCTGGGCATCGGGCTCGGCAGCCAGCTGCTGCTGGCCGTGGCGTTCTACGCCATCACGCACCTGGTCCTCACCAGGCGGCTGAATCTGGAGTGAGTCGACCCTTCATGTCTGCTCCTGCCGAGAGGCAGGGGCCGCAACAGCAAGAGAAGACGCCGGAATCAAGCAACGATTCCGGCGTCTTTTTGCGTGGCAAGTGGCAGCTGACAAACATCAAACAGGCCGGGTCGCGTGACGCAGCCAGGCCTCTCCGCTCCCGTCAAGGAAGGGCGCCACCTGGTGGTACACAAACTGGTGGTAGGCGTTGAGCCATTCCTTCTCGTCCGCGGTCAGCCGCGCCAAATCGAGCGTTTCCAGATCGATGGGACAGCAGGAAATGGTGTCCAGCCGGTGGAAGGTGCCATCCTCCGTCTCGAAGGCCGGCACCACCAGCACCGTGTTCTCCGTCCGGACGCCATATTGGCCCGCGCGATACACGCCGGGCTCGTTGGTGATGATCATGCCGGGCTCCAGCTTCACCGGGGAATGCGTCTGCCGGAACCCCTGCGGCCCCTCGTGCACGCTGAGGAAGAACCCCACCCCGTGCCCCGTGCCGCATTTGTAGTCCATGCCATTGCGCCACATCGGCAGCCGGGCAAGCACATCGAGGTTCGACCCCGTGCTGCCGTCGATGAACACGGCGCGGGCCAGCCCGATGTGGGACTGGAGTGTCAGCGTGCACGCGGTGCGTTCCGCCTCGGTCAACGGGCCGAGCGCAACCGTCCGCGTGATGTCCGTGGTGCCGTCCAGGTATTGGCCGCCGCAATCCACCAGCAGCAGGCCGCGCGGCGCCAGGGTCGCGTGGGACTGTGGCGTCGCCGAGTAGTGCATCATCGCGGCATTCGCGCCATAGGCCGCGATGGTGTCAAAGCTCTCTCCCCGGTTGAGCGGCAGGGCCGCGCGCAAATCGCGCAGGCAATCCATCACATCCAGCTCGGTCACCGGCTCACCGCCGTTGGAGGAGGCTTCCATGGCCGATTCCAGCCACATCAGAAAACGGACCATGGCCGCGCCGTCCCGGGCATGGCACTGGCGCAGGTTCCGAATCTCCACCTCGTTTTTCAGGGCCTTGGCCTTGACCACCAAATCGTCCGCTTCCAGTGCGGCGCAACCAGCGGGAATTGCGCGCACCAACGCGGCGTTCGTCAGTTTGGGGTCATAGGCCACCCGGCATCCTGCCGGCAGGGCGCGCAGCGCGTCCAGAACCGTGTCATATCCGGAGATCTGAATGCCGTTGTCCTCAAGATGACGCCGCACGGAATCATCGAGCTTTGCCCCGTCAATGAACAGCTCCGCGTCCGTGAGCCCCACCCGCGCATAGGCGATGGTCACCGGGTTGTTTTTCACGTCGCCGCCGCGGATGTTGCACAGCCAGGCGATGCCGTCGAGCGCGGACAACAGCAGATGATCCGCCTTCTTCTTCATCATCACCCCACGGATGCCCGCAAGTTTTTCCGCGGGCGTTTTGCCCGCGTACTGCAATTCGTGGACAAAAACAGGCGTGGCGGGCACCGCCGGACGGTCCTGCCACACGCGACCGGGCAGATCATGGTCTCCTGCGATGGCGATCCCTTTCGTACCCAGTTTTTTCCCATACTCCTTGAGCTGGGACGCCGGGAACAGGGTGGCGTCCAACCCCAGCACGCCGCCTTCCGGCAGATGCTGTTCCAGCCATTCCAAAATGGTGGGAAAGCCGGGTGTGGCGATCTTCATCAGCTTTGTGGCCGTTCCCGCCAGTTCCCGTTCGGCCTGCACAAAATAGCGGCCGTCGGTCCACAGCAGGCTTTCGGTTTTTGTCACCACCAGCGTGCCGGCCGAACCGGTGAAGCCGGACAGCCAGGCCCTGCACTTCCAGTGTTCCGCCACATATTCGCTGAGATGGGGATCCGCGCTGGGGGTGAGCCAGGCGTCCATTCCCTCGTTTTCCATTTCGCGCCGCAGCGCAAGGATGCGTTCGTCCATGATGCTTGCCTCTTTCCGACGGTCCCCTGCCGGCGATTCCGGACTGCCGTCTGTTCCATCATACCCCGCGGAACAAAGCACAAACAAGCCCGCAAACCGGATTCATAGTATAATGGGGAGCAGAACGGACAAGGGAGGACGGATCATGCCGGTACATCAGAACAGTGCTTTCACCCATCGTGTGGTCGTCGTCACGGGCGGCGCCGGCGGCATCGGCCGTTGTCTGGTGGAAAGTTTCGCGCTGGAAGGCGCCCACGTGGCATTCATCGATCGGGACGCGGAGGCCGGCTTCGCTCTGGAGGCCCTGTTGCACGAAAATGGCTGCCAGGCGCTCTTTCATGCCGGAGACATTGCGGATCCCGACACCCTGACCGCTTTTGCAACGGGCGTGACCGGCCGGTTCAAGGGCGTGGACATCCTGGTCAACAACGCCTGCCTGAGCCGAAAGGGCATTCTCTCCGGCTGCAGCGCCGAAGATTTCCAGTATGTGCAGCAGGTTGGCGTCACCGCGCCCTATCTGCTCTCGCGCCTGTTCCTGCCGCATTTCAATCCGGGCGCCGCTATCGTCAACATCGCCTCCACCCGGGCGTTCCAGTCACAACCGGACACTGAAAGTTATTCGGCCGCCAAGGGCGGCATTCTGGCCCTGACGCATGCGCTGGCCGTCAGCCTGGCGCACCGGGTACGGGTCAACGCGGTGAGTCCGGGATGGATTGACACCTCGGACTGGCATGGCAGGCCAACCCGGCTCGGCGGAAACACGCCGGACATCACAATGGACAAACCGGGTTCCGGAGCCTCCGGTCCGTACCTGCCGCCCGGCACCTCCGCCGCCGATCCCGCCCAGCATCCGGCCAACCGCATCGGGTATCCGCCGGACATCGCGCGTGCCGTGCGGTTCCTGTGCCATCCCGACAACAGCTTCATCACCGGGCAGAACCTGACGGTGGACGGCGGCATGACCGCGCAGATGATCTACCATGGCGAGGAAGGCTGGACATACACCCCATGCCTGCAGGAATAGGCGAATTCTGCTGAATCACAACGAAACGTGCATGCCGTCACCCATGGATGACATCCATGGCATCAGACCGAAAACAGGCATATCGTCACCCATGGATGACATCACGGCATCAGACGGAACCCATCCAAGCATCAGGAGGAAGCATGAAAAAGAAGACATCAGGCAACGCATCCGGAAAAACGAAGGCTGTGCCAGTGCGCAAAACGGACGTCACCCGCGCCATCGACGAACTGGTGGCACTGTGCGCCATCCCCAGCCCGTCCGGCTTCACGGCCGAGGTCACCCGTCACCTGTCGGAGGTGTTCCAACAGCTGGGCTACGCCCCGCAACGCACCCGAAAGGGATCTGTGCTGGTCGATCTTGGCGGGGAAGGCGCGCCGCTGGCACTGGCCGCGCATGTGGACACCCTCGGCGGCATGGTGCGCGCCGTCAAATCCAATGGCCGGCTGCGCATGACGCGGATTGGCGGGTTCTCCGAGAACACGCTGGAAGGCGAGAACTGCACCATTTTCACGCGCGACGGCCGCCGGTACCGCGGCGCCCTGCAGCTCAACGAGCCCTCCGCGCATGTCTCCGCGGACGTCAGGGATGCCAAGCGCGATGACACCACCATGGAGGTGGTGGTCGACGAAAAGGTGGCCACCCCCGAGGATGTCCAAAAGTTGGGCATTCGCGCGGGGGACTTCATCGCCTTTGACCCCCGGACGGAGGTCACGGCATCCGGCTTCATCAAAAGCCGTCATCTCGATGACAAGGCGTCCGCCGGGATTCTGATTGCGCTGGCCGCCTGGCTCAAGGAGAAGGAAATCACACCGGCCAGGCGCACCTGGTTGCTGTTCACCACCTACGAGGAAGTGGGCCATGGTGGCGCGTCCGGCCTGCCGGAAGAACTCACGGAAATGATTTCCGTGGACATGGGCGCGGTCGGCGACGACCTGTTGACCGACGAACACACGGTTTCCATCTGTGCGAAGGACTCCCGGGGCCCCTATGATTATGCGGTCACAACCAGACTCATCCAACTGGCGGAAAAGAAAAAACTGTCCTACGCCGTGGACATCTATCCCAGCTACGGGTCCGATGTCGAAGCCGCGCTCAGTGCCGGTTACGACATCACCCACGGTCTCATCGGCCCCGGGGTGTATGCCTCGCACGGCTATGAGCGCACCCACCGGGACGGGGTGGAGAACACATTGAAGCTGCTGGCCGCCTACATTCAACTGCCGCCAGAGATTGAACCGGAATCATGAGGAACACCAAACCCCGCCGCCGCGTGGTGACACGCGCCGGGAAAAAGCGGAGAAGAATCCTGCTGGTGCTGCTGCCCCTGCTGTTGGTGCTGGGCTTGTGGCGCCTTGTGTCACCGCCCGGCAATGCCGGGATTGCCGGGCCCTCAGCGGCCACCGACGCCACCACCGACGCCGCCACCGGGGACGCCTCCGCGGCGGCGTCCGCCACACCAGCCATTCCGGCAAACGGCGCTGCGGCATTGGATGCAATGGGCACAACAGTTGCCACACCTGCGGCTTCTGCTGCCGTTACGGCAACACCCGTCCCGGCAACAACAGCAGCGCCAACGCCAACCACCTCATCCAAACGAACAGCCGCACCAGCACCAACCACCGCACCCGAACCGACATCCGCACCAGCACCAACAACCACAACCAAACCGTCAGGCGCAGCAGTGCCAACAACAGCACCCGATCCGACAACCGTGCCAGAACAGACATCCGCACCAGCACCAACGGCGCTTGCCGACACGCTGCCGGAGGGCTTTGTGGACATCCAGACGGTTCACCCGGACATCCGGGTCGACATGCGATATCTGGGTTCAAACAATTTCATGGGCCGGCCGGCGGACGGCTATCTGGCCAATCGGGCCATCCTGACCGAAAAGGCAGCCGCAGCCCTGGAGACCGTCCAGGACAAGATGATGGCACAAGGCCTGGGGCTGGTTGTCTATGACGCCTATCGGCCCGAACGGGCTGTGCTTGATTTCGTCCGCTGGGGAGAGGATCTGCAGGATCAAAAAATGAAACCGGATTTTTATCCGGACATTCCCAAGGAGGACATCCTCGCCAAAGGCTTTCTGGCCCGCCGCTCCTCCCACAGCCGGGGCAGCACCGTGGATCTCACGCTGATCGATCTCGTCACGGGAAACCCGCTGGACATGGGCACGCCCTTCGACTGGTTCGGTCCGGAGGCCGATCCGGACTATCCGGATCTCACCGCCGAACAACTGGCAAACCGGAAGCTGCTCGGTTCCGCCATGGATGAAGCGGGATTTGCCATCTCGACCATTGAATGGTGGCATTTCCGGCTGCGGGACGAGCCCTTCCCAAAAACATATTTCGACTTTCCGATTCAATAAAGCTGACAGACGCGTTGCATGGTCGCACCACTGCAACGCCGGCTGCGTCACTGCATCAGCCTGTTCGCGAAGGCTTCCAGTCCCAATCGATCCGCCTCGCTGAAACGGTTCCGGAAGGGACTGTCGATATCGAGCACGCCAAGCACCTCCCCATTGCGCATCAGCGGCACCACGATCTCCGAGGCCGATTCGGCATCGCAGGCGATATGCCCCGGGAACAGGTGGACATCCGGCACCACCAGCGTGCGCTGTTCGGCGGCCGCCGTCCCGCATACGCCCTTTCCCAGAGAAATCCGGATGCAGGCCGGCTTTCCCTGGAAGGGCCCGAGCACCAGCTGCCCCTCCTTCATCAAATAGAACCCGGCCCAGTTCAACCGCTTCAGCCGCTGAAACAACAGGGCCGACGCGTTGGCAAGGTTGGCGATCCAGTCCGTTTCCCCCTCAATCAGCGCGCCGAGTTCCGCCGCCAGCATGACATAATCGGGGTCTGACCCCGTTTCAGGTTCCACGAGAAAATCCGTTTCGCGCAGGCTGTAGCCACGGATATGCCCATTGGGCGCATCGTCGACGATGTACTGGGCGATATAGATCTCCCCATCCTCAAACTGGGCCCATCCCGAATACCCGAGATCCGATGCCGGGCTGCGGTCAAAATCCACCGGCAGGATACGTGTCCACTGCTGGTTCCGCGCCTCCGCCAGGCAGGAATCCACATCGGTGAGCGCGGCAAAGAAGTTCTGGGTCCAGGTGCCAAGCCACCCCTTGCCCCCCTGGCTGAACCGGTAGGTAATCAGCACCCGGCCATCCCGCAGCAGTCCGGCCGTAGGCCGATGGCATCCCGGCAACGGCATCCGCACCGGCTTCGACCACGTCAGTCCGTCGTCGTGCGAAACCGTTTTGTACGCATCACGGCCTTCGCCGGAATTCTCGCGCATCACGGCCACCAGCGCGCCATTGGGCAGCGGGAGCAGGGATGCCTCGCACAGGTTGAGTCCTTCCTGCTCCGCAACCGTCACCGGCCCGGACCAGGTGTCGCCCCCGTCCTGCGAATGCCAGAGGGACTGATACAGCCCGCCATGCACGGGATGCGGCTGATGCGCGGACAACAGCCATCTGCCGGTGGCCGTGACCGTCAGCTTGTCCGGCACGATGCCGCGCGCCGGCGTTGTCATGGGCGCGGACCACTGCGCCCCTTCCGCGTCCCCCAGCCAGAGCACCACCTCGCCGGCCACTTCGCCGTGCACCTGCATCCGGTTGCAGGTGACCGCCAGCCGATTGTCCGGAAGCCGTGAAATCCGCGCGCAGTCCCAGAATGGCATGCCGTTGGTCTCTTCGGTAAACGCTTTCGGATCACTCCAGGTGCGTCCGCGATCCCAGCTTTCCCGGATCAGCAGCTGGGTTCTGGAGCGATCCCGATGATGCACACAGGTGGTGTACAGACAGATCAGCTTGCCGCCCGCTGTCAGGACCAAATCCGGCCAGGCTTCATAGAGGCTGTCATCCCGGCTAATCACAAATCGTTCCATCTCGCCCTCCCGAACGCTCACGCGTTCTGCCCAAGTTCAGAATTACCGGCCATTCACAGATGCTACCGGCCATTCACAGATACCCCAAGCCATGCCCGGCACGCAACGTGCTTCAGTCCTCCAATGCGTCCCAGTCATCCATGTCCGTGCTCAGGGTGCCGTCCCCTTTGAAGATGAGCATCCTTGTGGCGATTTTCTCCACGAAGAAGCGATCGTGGCTGACGGCCAGCACGGCGCCGGGGAAATGGTACAGCGCCTGTTCCATCACCTGGATGGAGGGCAGGTCCAAATGGTTCGTCGGCTCGTCGAGCACCACCGTATGCGCGCCGGACAACAGGCACAGGGCCAGCGCCACACGCGCCTGCTGCCCGCCGGACAGCAGGCCGACCTTCTGCGTCTGGTCCTTTTCGGAAAACTGCAGCATCTCCAGGAACCGTCCCACCAGCTTGCGCTGGCTGCGGTACGCCAAGGTCGCCACATTCACGATGTGCACCACGGTATCCTCACGGTCCATCTCCGCCCATGTCCGGGTGAAATCGGCAAAGCCTTTCCCCGGCCATTTCACCAGCCCCGCATCCGGCTTCACCTCTCCGGTGAGCACCCGCAGCAGCGTGGACTTCCCGCAGCCATTGGGGCCCAACACCAGCAGGCGTTCTCCCGCGCGCAGCTCCAGCGAGAGGCCTGAAAACAGCGGCGCGTCATATCCCTTGGACAAATCCGACACCATGAGGCAACTGTCCGGCACCGACAGGTTGTCGTAGATGCTGGTAAAAATACGGTCCACCGGACGCGGCTCCTGCCGTTTTTTCAAATCCGCCAGCCGGCGCCCCAGCTGCTTGCCGGAAAGACCCTTGCGTTCCCGCACGGCCTCCTCCTCGTACAGCAGCAGCTCCTCCTCGTGCAGGAACTGCCGGTTGATCTCCTTCGCGCGCAGCCGCCGCTTGATGACATAGGCACTGTATCCGCCGTCGTAGAGGAAGAAGTGGTGGTTCTCGATTTCCGCCACGCGGCGGATCACCCGGTCCAGAAAATGCCGGTCGTGGCTGATGACCACAATGGCGCCCTTGAACTTGGCAAACCATTGCTCCAGCCAGGCCACGCCCTCGAGATCCAGGTAGTTCGTGGGCTCGTCGAGCAGCAGCACATCCGGGTTTTCCAGCAGAAGCTTTGACAGGGCCGCGCGGTTTTTCCATCCGCCGGACAAGGCGTGCAACGGCTGGGTCCGCATCACCCCGTTGAACCCCAGTTTGGAGAGCACCGTGTCGATTTTCACCGAGACATCCCAGCCCTCAAGCCGGTCCATCTCCTCGAACAGATGGGCCTGTCGGTCGATCAGTGCCGACATGTCCGCCTCATCCGCCGATTCAAAGCGTTTGGCGATGTCTGCCAGCTCGTGTTCCATGTCATGGATGTGTGTGAACAGATCCTCAAGGATGGATGAAATGCTGCGCTCGCTGTCGAGCGAGGAGAACTGGGAAAAGTAGCCCAGCCGGATGCCCTCGGAAACCTCCACCACGCCTTCGTCCGACTTTTCCTGCCCCAGGATGAGCCGGAACAGGGTGGTCTTGCCGGTGCCATTGAACCCAACAAGCCCCAGCCGATCCTCATCCTCAATGCGCAGGCTGGCGTCGCGAAAAATGGTTCGGTCGCCAAACCGCTTGTGCAGCCCGTTGATGCGGATGACACTCATGCCGGGCGCCTCGCGACAAGCTCAATCTCCATCTGCGCGCCGAGCGGCAACGCCGCCACCGCGATGGTGGATCGCGCCGGATACGGCGGCTGGAAGAAGGTTTGATAGGTGGCGTTCATTTCCTGAAAATCGGCCATGTCCGTAAGGAACACGGTGGTTTTGACGACATGCTCCCACCCGAGTCCGGCGGCCTGCAGCACCCGCCCCAGATTGTCGAACACCTGGGCCGTCTGTTCGCTGATGCTGCCCGACACCAATTTGCCTGTCTCAAAATTCATGGGGACCTGTCCGGAGAGGTACACCCACCCGTCCACTTCCACTGCCTGCGAATAAGGCCCGGCCACCGACGTGCCGTCGGCCTGAAATGCTTTTTTGCTCATGGTTTTCCTCCCGTGCGTCAACAGAAATGACTGTCCGGGCTGTCTGTCACACACGTCCCGCAACCAATGCGCGACGGCACCCGGTGGCGATGACCGGCGGCAGCTCCCTGTTGCCTCCATTTTAGCATGGACCGCCGGGTTCTGATAGAATGGAGGAACACCACAGCAACCAATTCCAAGGGAAGGACTGGCCGGTGCGCCGGCCATGCGCGTGACAACGATGACGCCTGGACAAACCGCCATGCAACCCCAACGGGCTGACAACCGGCCGTCCGGTTCGTTTGCCTATCCGGCTGACATGCACCTGCACACCACCTTCTCCTGTGACGCGTCCGCCGGCATGGAAACCCATGTCAAAAACGCGGTGGAAAGAGGATTGCAGGCGGTCTGCTTCACGGATCACTACGACGCGAACCCCGCGGACGAGGGCTGCGGCTTCTACAATCCGGAGGCGTATCTGGCCGAGGCCAGCCGGCTTCAGGACGTGTACGGGGATCGCATCCGCATCCTGCGCGGTCTGGAGTTCGCCGAACCACACCGCCATCCCGCCGATTTTGAGCGGTTGCGCAAGCACCCTTACGACTTCATCCTGGGCAGTGTCCACTGGCTGGGAGATTTCTTTGTGCTCCAGAAGGACCGCATCGCGGAATTTGCGCCCGAAGCCCTGGAACAGCGCTATTATGAGGAGTCCGAGGCCATGACGGCCTTCGGCGGTTTCGACGCAGTGGCCCATCTGGATTACCTGCGCAGGGGAACCGGCCGGGACGCCTGGCCGGAGGACGTGCTGCGCCGCGTATTCTCGAACATGGTGAAAAACAAC
>JAEWSN010000135.1 GCA_023459915.1 Bacillota bacterium | reverse complement strand
GTATTTCTTCTTTCATCCAGACTGTACTGTCGGCCCCGGAATTGAACCGGATCTGCGCTCTCGCGCTCGCGGGCTTGCATCACTGCTCACCGCCGGTAGGGAATTTCACCCGTCCCTGAAGAAATGTCATTCAGTTGTGTGAAAATCATACCATGTTCCATCGTTCCACGCAACCGGTGGGATTCAGGCCGCTTCGACCGGCGTGTTGTTGCGAATCATGAACAGGATGATGATGGCCGGGATGCCGAAGATGCTCAGGACGGTGTACAGGGTGGCGTTGTCCGGCGCATACATGCGATACAGTTTGTTCAGCGCGGCAATGCTCAGGATGAAATAAGCCAGGCTGAGGATGGGACCAATCACATCCACCTGTCCGAGCAGGCCGACCACAACGGCCGCCAACGGGTATACGACAGTGAACATGGGAATTTCAAACCCGAAGATGTTCAGCGTCTGGATGAGTTGCGCGAGAATGTACAGGTTGGCGATGGGCACGAAGGCCAGCCAGGGATTCGCCAAGCCCCGATTCTTCGCCATGGTGTAAATGGAAAAGCTGACCACCAGATATGCGGCGATACCGATGACCGCCATCACCAATGTGAACAGAACCAGTAAAATGCCACCTGCCACTGCCATGAGCCGCCTCCTTCATTGGACCGTCGTTTGTGGAAGTCCGTGCGGAGCCGGCGCACAACGCCCGGCTCCACATGCTTCCCTCGGCACAAGTCTATTACATGACAAAACCATCTGCAATCCTTTCTACGGGATTGTTTTCATTTTGTCTGACAGGCCAGCCGGAGACACGCTTGGCCAGTTGGACAAGCACATCCCCGCCGCGCGTTCCTTTGGCGGCGGAAACTGCGTTCACCCCGCCAAAAAGGGGTGCCTTCACGGCACCCCGAATGCGGAGGGAAAGAGGGAACGCCTGTATCACTCAATCTCAATGCGTCTTGTGGTGTCCACCACTTCCGTCTTCGGAAGCACAATCTTGAGCA
Source organism: Bacillota bacterium (assembly GCA_023459915.1). Taxonomy (GTDB): domain Bacteria; phylum Bacillota; class Clostridia; order DSM-8532; family DSM-8532; genus JAEWSN01. The sequence continues at coordinate 27,450 of JAEWSN010000135.1, read as the reverse complement.
CGCCGTCCGTGTAGGAGGCTTTCACATCGGCCTCCGCCACCTTGTCCACACGGAAGCTGCGGCGCACGGACCCGCACCGGCGCTCCCGGCACAGATAGCCGTCCCGATCCTCTTCGGTCTCCTGGTTCTGATCCACGCCAAAGGTCAACACATCATCCTTGACTTCCAGGAAAATGTCTTCCTTCCTCACACCGGGCAACTCGGCCTCAAAAATGTACTCCTTGTCGGTTTCACGAATGTCCGTGCGGATCTGGCCGCCGGCCACAACCGGCGTGCTGAAGAACGGATCCCTGAAAAAGTTGTCAAACACACGATCCACATTCCAGAGGTCACCACTTCTGCCTACCAAAGTGTTCTTTCTGCCATAGGGAATCAAGCCAAACATACCAATACCTCCTTCAAACAAGTTCTGTATGTGCAATGCATTTTGGTCAACGGATTGTCTTTGTTTTTGACTTTCTTTGACCTTCTGACATCATTCTACAAAACAGGTTCGCCGATCGCAAGTCTGTTTTTGACTTTCTTTGACTTTCTTTGGGCAGAGAACGGTGATTTCTTTCAATTAACACTGGTTTTCTTCTTTTTTCGAGCTTTTTTAGCTTTTTTCTTGTACTCCCACTCACATTGCGCCGTGCCGGATACGCCCAACCACGACCCGACTTGGCGGGAATCGCCACAACCGGCACCGTCAGGCAAAAACCCTATCCGCCACACGGCGTCCCATCCGGGCAACCCCGCACGGGAGAATCTTCTCCGCACTTGTGCGCAGACCCCGGTTGCCTTTATAATAAGGTAACTCCAGACCGGCCACCCCGCATGTTCGGCACAACCCTGTGCCGCTGTGCGCCTGCCCTTCATGCCGCGTCCCATTGCGGCAAATCCACCCGTCACCACAGGAGGAGCTCCAGGCATGTACAAAATCATTCGAAAAAAGGATCTCAACGACCAGGTGAAGCTGCTCGAGGTTGAAGCCCCGTATGTGGCCCGCAAGGCGGAGCCCGGCCAGTTCATCATCCTTCGCACCCGCGAGGATGGGGAACGCGTTCCGTTCACCATCGCGGATTTCAACCGGCAGACCGGCACCATCACCATCATTTTTCAGGTGGTGGGCGCCACAACAACGCATCTGGCGGAAATGGAAGCCGGAGATGAAATCCTGGATTTCGCCGGACCGCTTGGCGTCGCCTCCCATTTTGACGGCGTGAAAAAGGCCGCGGTCATCGGCGGCGGCCTGGGTACGGCCATCGCATATCCGCAGGCCAAAAAGCTCTTCGGCATGGGTGCCGAGGTCGACATCATCGCCGGGTTCCGCAACAAGGATCTGGTCATCCTCGAGGAGGAAATGCGGGCGGTGTCCACCAACCTGTATGTCACAACGGACGACGGGTCGAACGGACACAAGGGCTTTGTCACCAATGTGCTCAAGGATCTCATCGAAGCCGGCAACCGGTACGATCTGGTGGTCGCCATCGGACCGCCAATCATGATGAAGTTTGTCTCCGAGCTCACCCGCCCTTATGGCATCCGCACCATTGTCAGCCTCAACCCCATCATGGTCGACGGCACGGGCATGTGCGGCGGCTGCCGGGTGACCGTTGGCGGCGAAACCAAGTTTGCCTGCGTGGATGGCCCGGATTTCGACGGCCATCAGGTGGATTTCGACGAGCTGATTCGCCGGCTCGGCATGTACAAACGCGAGGAATCGGTTTCCGAGCAGGCCCATGCCTGCCGCATCGGTCTGGGTCAGGCACCCGCAACTGAGAAACCTGGCAAATAGTATCATCGCTACGGGGATCATGCCGGCACTGCCCTACCGGAGCGGCTCAACCAGGAGCGGCTCAATCAGGAACGGCTCAACCAGCAAGGCTCAACCCGGAACGACTCAACCCGACATGCCCTGCGGCAACAGCAACCAACGCCGGCATGCCTGTGGCAACACGTTCAACGGCAGCACGGACAACGGCATCCGCAGGATGCCGCACAAATCGGAGGTACACCCATGCCCAACATGTCACCCGTAAAAATCCCCATGCCTGAACAGGCCCCGGATGTGCGCAACCACAACTTCCGGGAGGTCGCCCTGGGCTACACGCCGGAAATGGCCGTGGAGGAGGCGAAACGCTGCCTCAACTGCAAGCACCAGCCCTGTGTGGCCGGATGCCCGGTCAACGTGAAGATTCCCGAGTTCATCATGCTGGTGGCACAGGGAGAATTCGAGAAGGCATACGAGAAAATTCGCGAGACCAACGCGCTGCCGGCCGTCTGCGGACGCGTCTGCCCGCAGGAATCCCAGTGCGAGGAACGCTGTGTGCGCGGCATCAAGGGAGAACCGGTGGCCATCGGCCGTCTGGAGCGCTTTGTGGCGGACTGGTACATGGAAAACATCACGAAGAAAGTGTTGAAAACACCCCGCAACGGGCACAAGGTGGCCGTCATCGGTTCCGGCCCCGCCGGCATCACCTGCGCGGGAGATCTTGCCAAGCTCGGCTATGACGTCACGATTTTCGAGGCGTTCCATGTGCCCGGCGGCGTGTTGGTCTACGGCATCCCCGAGTTCCGCCTCCCCAAGGCGCTGGTGCAGCGCGAAATCGATGCGGTGAGGGAAGAGGGTGTCACCATCCTCACCAACATGATTGTGGGCAAGACCATCACCATCGATGAGGTCATAGAAGAAGGCTTCGAGGCCGTGTTCGTGGGCTCCGGCGCCGGACTGCCCGCCTTCATGAAAATTCCGGGCGAGAACCTCAATGGCGTGTATTCCGCCAACGAGTTCCTCACCCGCATCAATCTGATGAAGGCCTATCTGTTCCCGGACTGCGACACCCCGGTGAAGGTCGGCAACGCGGTGGCGGTCGTCGGCGGCGGCAACGTGGCCATGGACGCGGCACGTAGCGCCAAGCGGCTGGGCGCCGAAAAGGTGTATATCATCTACCGCCGCTCCGAAGCGGAGATGCCGGCCCGCGCGGAAGAAGTCCACCACGCCAGGGAAGAGGGCATCATCATGAAGCTGCTCACCAATCCCACGCAGATTCTCGGGGACGAGAAGGGCTGGGTCAACGGCATCGAATGCGTGGACATGGTGCTGGGTGAGCCGGATGCCTCCGGCCGCCGGCGCCCGACAGCCAAAAAGGGTTCGGAGCATGTGGTGCCCGTCGATACAGTCATCATGTCCATCGGCACATCCCCCAACCCGCTCATCCGCACCACCACCCCCGGTCTGCAGGTGGAAAAATGGGGCGGCATCGTGGTCAATGAGGAAACCGGCGAAACCTCCAAGGACGGCGTCTATGCCGGTGGAGATGCCGTCACCGGCGCGGCCACAGTCATCCTGGCCATGGGCGCGGGCAAGAAGGCCGCTGCGGCCATCCATGAGAAAATCCAGGCAAAAACAGGGGTCTGACCCCGTACGGGGTCAGACCCCATAAGCCCAAACTCCCGCGAGGCGGCTTTTACCCGTTTCGCGGGTTTTCTTTTGCCCTTTTGGGGTAAGAAGTGGTAGAAAAGAAGTGACATGTATCGCCCGCCGGGCAGGAGGCCTATGGATTCATCATTCTCGCTGTTGTCCATGGACACACAGACCATCCGTGCGCTCTGGTCCAGCACCTACAATCGCGAGGGGAAACCGGATTGGTCCGGCATCTTTCCCTATTACCATGAAGACATCCACTTCAAGGATTCCATCCAGGAGGTGCGGGGCATCGTGGCCTTTCAAGCGTTGTGCAAGCGGCTGACAGATCGCTGCGAACAGTTGTCCATGCATGTCCCCTCCATTGTCCGTGACGACGGGGTCATCTTCATGCAGTGGGAAATGACCATGCGGTTCAAGAAATATCCCAGTTCCACCATCTACGGTACAACAAAGCTGACCCTGGGCGAAGACGGCCGCATCGCCGAACAACGCGACTACTATGATCTGTGGGGTGACATCTTCGACAACATCCCCTGGTTCAAAAAACCGTACCGCAGGTTCATGCACCGCAAGTTCGGATAAACGCCGCCACTGCCAAAGCTGGCGCCACATCCCGATGACCACGACGCCATTTCCGCTTTCCGATGCCTGCAAAGCCGAACCCGATCCCCTGGAGCCTCCACACGCGAATGAGAAGAGGAATGCCATGGCATGGAAATACCTTCGACAGTACAAATGGGCCGACATGCGGCAAATGCTTGCCAACAACCGGACGGCACAGAAGCGCAGTGACCGGTCCCTGACCGGCCAACACTGTGTCATCACGGGATGCACCTCCGGCGTGGGCTGGGAGGCCGCGCAGGTGTTGGCTGCCCACGGTGCCCGGCTGACCATGATCAATCGGAGCAGGGAGAAGTCGGAACAGGCGTGCCGCCAGTTGCGCGAGCAATATGTCGCGGACTGCCGCTACCTGCTTGCAGACTTCGCCAAACCGGCCGAAGTCCGTGCGGTCGCAGAAACACTGCTTCGGGAACCGGATCCCATCGACATCCTCATCAACAACGCGGGCATGTTCGCCACCCGCCGCAGGCTGACACCGGACGGGTTGGAATCGGTGTTCTGTGTGAACCATCTCGCGTCCTTCATCCTGACGGACACCCTGCTCCCAAAACTGAAAGCCACACCCGGCGCACGCATCCTGCAGGTCAACTCCCAGGGGCACCGGTTCGGCGGCCTCCGGCTGGACGATCTGGACTGGGCCCGGCGGCACTATACCGGGCTGCGCGGTTATGGCGCCGCCAAAACGGCCCAGCTGCTATGCACATGGGAATTCGCCGACCTGCTCAAGGACAGTGGCGTCACCTGCAACGCCATGCATCCGGGCGAAGTCAGGAGCGCCATCGGAGAGAACAACGGTTCTTTGTACCGCTGGTACATGCACCACGTTGTGGACAGGGGGCTCAAAGACCCGCGCATTGCGGGAGAAGCCATCCATTATCTGGTCACCGCGCCGCAACTTGCCCATACCACCGGCCGATACTTCAACCTCACCCATCCGGAAACGCCCGCGCCACATGCCCTGGATCGTGAAGCCGGCAGGCAGGTGTTCGCCATCAGCCGCGATCTGGCCGAAGCCACGCGCCATCCCGTCGCGGACGTGCTGGTGGTGGGCGGCGGCATGGCCGGATTGACCGCGGCCGCCTATTGCGCACAGGCGGGGAAATCGGTGGTGCTGTTTGAAAAGGGCGAGGTCCCCGGCGGACTGGTCAACACGTTCACCCGCAACGGATTCACCTTTGACGCCGGCATCCGCGCCATCGAGGACTCCGGCATTGTACTCCCCATGCTCAAGCAGCTTGGCATCCATGTGGATTTTTTGAAAAGCCCGGTCTCCATCGGCATTGCGGACAAGGTGATCCATGTGGAACGCCCGGAGAATCTGGATGATTACGGCCGGATGCTCAAGGCCCTGTATCCGGAAAACGCCGGGGATGTCGACGCCATCCTGCAGGACATCCGCAAGGTCATGCGCTACATGGCGGTGCTGTACGGCATTGAAAACCCGCTGTTCAAGGATCTGCGCCATGACACGGAATACCTGTCGAAAACGCTCCTGCCCTGGATGGGGCGTTTCCTCGCAACCATCGGCCGGATCAACCGCATGAACGAGCCCGCCGAGGAACACCTGCGCGCGTTCACCGCCAACCCCGCGCTCATCGACATCATCGCGCAGCACTTTTTCCGAAAAACCCCCGCCTTCTTTGCCATGAGCTACTTCAGCCTGTATCTGGACTATCGGTATCCACGCAGCGGCACCGGGGCCCTCCCCGCCGCCCTGGCGACATACAGCACCGCGCACGGAGCGGAGATCCGCTGCAACACGCCCATCACGGACGTCGATCCGGAACGGCGCCTGGTCCGCACAAGCACCGGCGAGGTCCACCGCTACCGCCAGCTGGTCTGGGCGGCGGATCAAAAGGCCCTGTACCGGGCGGTGGACGAAGCACGCATCACAAAGGCGCCCCTGCGAGCACGCGTGCGGCAACGAAAGGTGTTGATCCATGACAAGCAGGGCGGAGACAGCATTCTTTCGCTGCACCTGGCGCTTGCCCTGCCCCCCGCCTACTTCCGCGCGGTATCCCACGGGCATTTCTTCCATACGCCGCAAGCCAACGGCATCGGCACATTGTTCGGCCCGGATCTGAACCGGCTGATCGCCCAAGGGGAAGCGCTGCGACAGGAAGACCGGCCATCGGCACAACGGCAGGAAGGCAGTTCGGCGGATATGCTCGCGCCGGATTCACCGGCAACGGGTACGCTTGCGCCGGATCTCTCCGCGTATCGCGACGCGCTCTGGACTTGGGCCGAACGCTATTTTTCCGCCACCACCTATGAAATCGCCATTCCCGCGCTGCGCGACGAAACGCTGGCGCCTCCCGGGCAGACCGGCCTGATGGCCAGTGTCCTGATGGATGCCGCGCTGTTTCGCGTGGTTCGGGATCTGGGTTGGTACGACGCTTTCAAGCAGTGGTGTGAAGCCTGCATGATCCGGACATTGACGGCCGGGGTCTATCCGCAGCTCGCAGACGCCATCCGCGAACAGTTTTCCTATACCCCGCTGTCACTGGAACGCATCACCGGCAACACCCATGGTGCCATCACCGGCTGGGCCTTCACAAACAGCGAAATCCCGGCGGTGTCCCGGTTCACCCGGGTGGCCACCGCGGTCCGCACCCCCCTGCCAAACATCCACCAGGCGGGGCAATGGACCTACAGCCCCTCCGGGCTGCCCATCTCCATCATGACAGGCAAGCTCGCGGCGGACGCAGCCCTGCGGGGTCAGACCCCGGCCAGGAGTTCCCGATGATCCCGACGTTTTTCTCGGCCCTCGTGGTGGGCTTTTCCGGTGCCATGATGCCAGGCTCCCTGCTCACCTGCACCATCCGTCAGTCGCTCCGCGTCGGCAAACGCGCGGGGTTCATCCTGGTGGCCGGCCATCTCGCGCTGGAGGTTGTCCTGATCGCCCTCATCTTCCTCGGATTCGACCGCATCCTGCAATCCACTGCCGCACAAATCGCCATCGGGCTGGCCGGCGGCGCGCTGTTGCTGTACATGGGCCTCGACATGGCGATGAGCGCCATCCGCGCGCGTGTGAAGGTAACGACAGACGGTACGGAGACCCGTCAGGGAGGCTTGTTCTTTTCAGGACTGGCCCTGAGCGCGTCCAACCCATACTTTCTTCTCTGGTGGGCCATCATCGGGCTCGGGTTCCTTTTGGATGCCTATCGCACGTATGGGGCAACCGGTGTGGCCGTTTATTTTGCCGGTCACGCGGCCGCCGACATCCTATGGTACGGTTTCATCTCCGTGCTGGTGGGCAGCACCCGGCGCTTTCTCAAGGACAAGCCGTACCGGGCCATCCTTGTCTGTCTGGGCCTGCTGCTGGTGTATTTCGGCGTAAAATTCATCCTTGGCGCCGCCCAAACCTGGTGGATCGGATGAGGCCGTTGTGTGGTATCATGGATGGAACCAAACGCAACGGAGGGAATCATGTCCATTGACACAAGCACAAACGCATTGACCCCATCCGCCGCCCGTGAACTGGCCATGGACCTGTTCAGCCAGGGCATGAACTGCGCCCAGGCTGTCTTTGTGGCCTTTTGTGACCAAACCGGTCTGGATCGGCGCTCGGCACTGCGCATCTCCTCGTCCTTCGGAGGCGGCATCGGACGCCTGCGCGAGGTCTGTGGCGCTGTCAGCGGCATGGCCATGGCCGCCGGCATGATCCGGGGATATGACGACATCACGGATCCCGACGCCAAAGCCGCGCACTACGCGTTCATCCACGATCTGGCCATGCAGTTCAAGCAGGAGAACGGGTCCTACATCTGCCGCGAGCTGCTGGACCTGCCGGAAGACCCGGACAACCCCGTCACCGGCGATCCTGCCGGCGGAGCACCTGTCGGGAAGTCTGTCGACGGCACGCCGCAATACCGGCTGCGTCCTTGCGCCGAGTATGTCGGCAGCGCCGCAGCCCTGCTGGCGGCCGCGCTGATGGAACCGACCGATCCGCAGGAGGCATAGATCTGCGGGCACGCTGTCATCCCGGCAGCGTCATCCCGGCGGCGTCATCCCGGCAGCGTCATCGTGGCAGCGCCATCATGGGTCATCCTGGCAGCGTCATCACCACCGAAAAGGTGAACGTGCTCCCCCTGCCCGGCTCACTGATGACCCCGAGGGACCCGTCCATCAGCTCCACAAGGCTCTTGCAGATGGCCAGACCAAGCCCTGTCCCGCCAACACGGCGCACGAGCGGATCGTTGCCCTGTGTGAAGCGGTTGAACAGGGTTTCCTGTTGCGCCTCGGGAATGCCGACACCGGTATCCCTGACCTCAAAGGTCAACCGCACCTTCTGCCCGCGGGCATCTGCACCCTGCCCGTCAGGGTCTGCCGCCCGGGCCGCCGGATGGGACGTGTCCGCCGTCTGGAACGCCGCTTCGACGGGTTCTGCCTGCTGAATCCCCACCTGGATGACGCCTGCCTCTGTAAATTTGACCGCGTTGCCGACAAGGTTTGAAAGAATCTGCCGCAGACGGGTCTCATCCCCAAGCACCACCCCGGGGATCTCCGGCGCAACCCGGACTTGCAGCTGAACCGGCTTGTCGGCAACCGATGGCGCAAACAGGCCCGTCACTTCCTCGAGCAACTCCCGGAGGTGGATGGGGTGGGTCTCCAGCTGCAGCTTGCCCGCCTCCATCTTGGAATAGTCCAGGATGTCGTTGAGCAGGCTGAGCAACGCCTGCGCGGATTTTTTGACCACGCCCAGATGGCTGCGCTGGGTGGGCGTGAGTTCGGATGCCAGCACCAAATCGGTCATGCCGATAAGACCGTTCATGGGCGTGCGGATGTCATGGCTCATGTTGGCCAGGAACCGGCTTTTGGCCAGATTGGCCTGTTCGGCGGCATATTGCGCCTTCCACGCCGCTTCCACGCCGCTTCCGCGCGCTTCCGGTCTGTGATGTCGAACACGGTGGAGCGGCTCATGACAAATTTGCCGTGCGCATCAAACACGGCGGTTGCGCTCGGCAATCTCATCCTCGAGGGCGGCATTGGATTCCTCCACCTGCGCGTTGACCTCTTCGAGCCGGTAATTGGTCTGCTCCAGCTGCGCGTTGGTCTCCTGCATCTGCGCGTTGAGCTCCTCCACCTGGGCCATCGATTCCTCCAGGTGCGTGTTCGTCGCCTGAAGCTGGCTTGTGCGCTCCGCCACGCGCCGCTCCAAAGTGCTGTTCATCTGCGCCAGCGACACATTGACATGAACAAGGGACTCGTTGGCCTCCTTGAGCGCCTGTTCCGCTGCATGACGCCGCGCCACCTCTTCTTCGAGCGCGTGTGCCCGCACCGTCTGAGACATCAGCAAATCCACGGTCTGAACCAGCAGCTGGCAAATTGCCTCGAATTGTGCCTTGGGCATGCGGCGTACCCGGGCCAGCGCCTGCCTGTATTCCGCCGCGGGCAACCCCAACGCGTCGGCATACCGCATCAGGTCTTCCCTGCTGGACGCCTGATCCATCACCTGTCCAATCAGCCAATTCCCAAGATGCAGCCGGCCATAGCGGATGGACACCCCCGCGTCGAGCAGGCCCGCGCTGGCACATGGGCCAAAACGGTACCCTTCGGGTGCCGGCGTGCCCATTTCGGCATCGGATGCCTTGCAGCGGCGCGCGCCCTCCACCGTGGTCCGCACCAGATTGCAGACCTCGCAAAACCCGCTGGGTTGTGTGAGGGGATTGCCCTCGGGATCCGTAATCACCGAGGCCAAACCGGTTGCCCGCGAAAAATTGTCCTGGAGCCGTTGCAAATCCTCAAGCCGCAACACATCGGACAAGACAGGGGTGCTTGCCATACTCATGTATCCGCTGTTTCCTCTCCACGATTCCCCGACACGCCGGTGGAGCCAAAGCCGCCGCCCCGATCCGTCCCGATGTCACGGACACACGCCACCGGCACCAGCCGCATCCGGGGCACCTCCTTGAGAACCAGCTGCGCAATGCGGTCCCCCTTCCGGATGCGGTAGTTTCCCTTGCGGTTGCCGTGATCATCGAGGGTGATGTCCTCATCATAGCAATAACTGCAGATTTCCGATGTGTTGGTCATGATGATCCCCACCTCGTCACGATAGCCGCTGTCGATGGTGCCCGGCGCGTTCGAGACGCGCAGCGGGGTCCGCGCGGTGAGTCCGCTGCGCGGCCTCACCTGAATCTCATATCCCTCGGGGATGGCAAACTTGAGCCCGGTCGGCACAATCAATGTGTCTCCGGGACCCAGCAACACCTCTTCAGCCGCGCACACATCCATGCCCGCGTCCCCCTCCCGCGCGTAGGCGGGCAGGACAACGCCTTCCCGGCAAACCTCCACATGCACATCCACCTGCTTCATCTGTACCCCCATCCGCCGCACCGGGGTCCCGGTTCGGCGTTTTTCGCCTGTGCGTCTCCCCCCATCATAGCAAATCGGGGCGCGACACAACACCATCCACAACAAGTTTATGGACAATGCGCGGCACAGTCGCGCTGTTTCCTCAATCCGGCATGGCCAACAGCTGTGTCAGCAAGGCCGCCATGGTTTGTGGCGCTTCATCCGTCACCTGCAGGTGCACGCAGTCTGATCCGTGAAGCCGCTCCGACCGGGTGCGGCGAATCGGCTGGCTGTGGTAAATGGCCGTGGTCTCCGTCAACGGATCGCGGAACCAGGGGAACACCGCCCCCGCGCGGTCGGTCAGCGTGCCCTCACTGCGCGGACAGACCGCGCAACGCCGATCACACGGCCCGGCCATGGTGCCGGGGCAATGTGCCGTGGTCATGACCCGCACGCGTCCATACGTCCAGTCGCACACCGGCAGCACCACAGGCGATCCCGCCGACAGGGCTTCCCGGCACGCCGCCACCGCTTCCGGTGGAATCTCCGCAGACAGCAAAGCCATATCCGCGCCCCAGTCCGCCGCCTGCCGGATTGCCGCAGGATTCCAAAGATTCATGCCCTCATCCGCGAGCAGCGGCTTGTCCGGGAACAGGCGGCGCAACAGTCGCAACAATCCGGGATTGCCGGCCGAAAACCCGTCCACCGGCACCTTATCGTCCTGCAGGCGGCGAAGCGCGGCCAGCAGGGCCTTCATCCGTCCCTGCGGCACAATGGCCGGCAGGCGAACCCACAATTGCCCGGCAAACACCTGTCGCAACTGTGCCAGCGCGTCAGCCGTCATCAGCGGAAGGAGCAGCCTCACCGGCGGGTGGTTGCGCGTGAGTCCCGCCGCGGCCAGCCAGTCCGCGGTGGGTGGCTTCGAGAAGGCAAGCGTTGCCCGAGCGGTGCCGCAGTCGCGCGGTACGGGGAGCGCCGCTTCCCCGCGCGCCGGTGTGCCCGCATCGGGTTCCGGCCTGCCTGCCGCAACCCGGGCCTGCCACAGCGCGTCCAGCGCGTGTCTGCGCATGGCGTTGATGGCGCTGACGGGCAGGATGGCGCCGTCAGCGAGGGTCACCTCTTCCAGCAGGGGCTGCCAGGGCGCGTCACCGGTCTTGAAAAGCTGTGAGACCAGTCGTTCCCGATCAAGGGGACGCTCCCGCGCCACGGCCACCGCCAGATCGGACTGCACGGCCACCTCATGGCCGTCATCGTCCCACACCGTCAGTCGCGCCGGTTCCCCAATCCGCAAGACCGCGGACATATGGACCCGCACGCGTTTCACCTGCCAGTGCGCCATCTGCTCCGCCGCCACCAGGAGGAGCTCCTTCCGGGACGTACGGTACACGGGATCTCCCTGTGAAACCGGGGTGCGCACATCCCCGAGCTGCACCGGCGAACCGGCCTCCGCTTCACGCACATGCGCGCCCTGATTGAGAATGGCGGTCAGCATCATGGAGACCGCCTGCTCCCCACCGAGGCCGCCCCGGTGAATCTCCAGCCCATCGCCGAGCGTCACGCGCTCCGAAAGGCGCACCGTCACATAGGGTGCCCGCCAGGAAACAACCGAGCCGATGCGCACGCCCTTGTTCTTGGGATGTGTGGGATCGACCAATGGGCCGGCAATCGCGTCCGCGTCCGCGCCACCGGGCGCCACCGGCAGACCGGCAATTGCATCCGCGTCCACACCACCGGGTGTCACCGGCAGCCGGCCTCCCGCAAGATACCGGCGGGTGAACCCGCCCCGGTTGAAGGTTTGCGCCAGCATCCGCACATCCGCGGGATCCACCTGGAAAGCGTCCGCGCCACCCGTTTCGAGCAGATCCAGGTATTTTCGGTACACCCCTGTGACGAGGGCCACATATTCCGGCGATTTCATGCGCCCCTCAATTTTCAGCGCCGTGACGCCTGCCGCGGTCAACTGCGACAACAGGGGCAGGGACATCAGATCCTTCATGCTCAGCAGATACCCGCCGGCCTCTTCCCCGCCGGCCGCTGTCCGCAGGCGCCAGGGAAGCCGGCAAGGCTGCGCGCAGGTGCCCCGATTGCCGCTGCGCCCGCCAATCATGCTGCTCATGAGGCATTGCCCGGAATAGGACACACAAAGGGCGCCATGACCGAACACCTCGAGCTCCGTGTCCGTCTGCTCCCGGATATCGGCAATTTCCCCGATGGAGAGTTCCCGGGCGAGCACCACGCGGGAAATTCCCGCCTCACGGGCCGCCAGCACACCCTCGGCATTATGAAGGGACATCTGGGTGCTGGCATGCAGCGTGATGTCAGGGTATCGGTGCCGCAGCAATCGCGCCAGACCGATATCCTGGACAATGATCGCGTCCACGCCGCCCTGCCAGGCACGGAACGCCCAGTCCATGGCCGACGGGAGCTCCTGTCCGCCCAGAAGGGTGTTTAGCGTGAGGTACACCCGCGCGCCCGCGCCATGGGCCTGGTCGACAAGTGAGAAAAAGACGGGTTCTGAAAACCCGCCTGAAAACTGTCTGGCATGGTGGGGGCCCGCCCCCAGGTAAATGGCGTCCGCCCCATTGCGCAGGGCAGCCAGAAAGGCCGCCTCCGTGCCCGCGGGCGCCAGCAGTTCCATTTTCTTCGTCATGATCCCTTCTCTGCCGTTTTGGACGATGCGTGTTGCGCCGCCATCCCTTCCTGTTCCGCCGGCTTTTGTGCCGCCGTGGTCTGCGCCTGTTCCGCCGGCTTTGCCGCCGTGCCCTGCGCCTGGTACATGGTCTTGTCCGGGCTGATGCTTTCGGCCTTGTCCGCCGCTTCATCAGCGGACTTCACCACCACCACCTCATCCGGGTTCTCGTGCTCCTTGCGGTAGGTGTAGCGATACACCGCGCTGCCGGATTTCACGCTCGGGTGGCTTTTCGCGTCATGCTTTTTGACAAAGTAGCGCCGCACACCGTCCGCAACATCGAGCAGCCCCTTGGCCTTGATGATGACATCGCGTTGGATGGTGTCCGCCGCGGTTCTTGCGGAATCCGAGATTTTCCCGACATTCTGCATCACCTTGGTGAGATTCTCCATGTTGTCATTGAGCAGGTTGGTAATCTTGGCCGCGTTCTCGGAAATGGCCGGCAGATTGGCCATGGTTTTCTCCAGATTCGGCTTGATGCGATCCACCATGTCATTGGCGTTGCGCAACAGACGCACCAGGTTCGCGATCGCGAGCACCAGGTAGAACAGCAGCGCCGCTCCGAGCAGGAACAGGACAATGGTGATGAGTTCTCCCCATGTGATGGTTCTGGCCATGGTTTTCCCCTCCGTCATCTTGTTTTTTCACACGAAACGCAAGGCGGTCTGCGCCGCGCCGCGCGGTATCCCTCAGTCCAGATTTTCCGGTTCGGCCTGTTCCCTCAGGGAACGGTTCTCTGCCTCCACACGGATGAGCTCCTGCTTGATGCGGACCAGATTCTCGCGCGCCGCCTGGATTTCACTGCGCAGCGCCTCCCCTTCGGCCATCGCCGCCTCGAGCTTTTTCTCAAGCTCCAAGGCCTTGCGCGCCTGGCCTTCCGCGGCGCGATGGTGCCGCATGGCCTCGTCGCACAGGTTCAACGCCGAAAGCATGGCGGTTTCCGTGAGGCTGAGGCTTGGATCGGCCCGCATGATGTCGCGCACGGTTCTGTCAACGGAGGACGCCACACGCTGGATGTATTCGGGAGATTCCTCTCCGTTGATGGTATATTCCGTCGACGCGATTTTCACGGTCACGCGGTTTTTCTGAGCCATACCGGGTTTCTCCCTCCCATCATGCCACTGCCGCAGGCGCGTTTTGGTGCTGTCCACAAAAGATCCAGCCGGCAGCCTGCGATGCTGGCAACATTATATCATTCTTTTCCCCGGCCGACGCGGTGGCCGGCACGGGGGCTGAACCAGGCGAACAACTCGCGGGATTCCCCTCCCCGGTGAACCCCTTGCGGAGACTGACCCCGCATCAGGCACCCCCACGCTGCAGCCGATCCCCGACCTTTCGGCGAATGCGCTGCAACGCGTTGTCGATGGACTTCGGCGTCCGTCCCATGCGTCCGGCGATCTCCTGATAGGAAACCCCGGTGATGTACAGCCGCACCACCTGCCGCTCCAGCGGGCTGAGATGCGCCTCGAGCACGGTGGCGATGCGCCGGGCCTCTTCCCGGTAGATGACCTGGCGTTCCGGTTCCCGATTCTCCGATTCCCGGAGCACGGCAACGGCAGGGTCGCCGTTGCCCTTGCCCTTGGGCATGTCGGCACTGAGGGAAAGGTAGGTGTTCAACGGCAGATGCTTTTTTCGCGCGGCCGCCTTGACCGCGGACTGAATCTGGCGGGTGACGCACAAATCGGCGAATCCAGCAAACAGGCTCCCCGTTTCGGTTCGGAAATCACGAATGGCCTTGAACAGTCCTATCATGCCTTCCTGAACCAGGTCCTCGTGATCCGCGCCATAGAGATGATAGGCCCTTGCCCGCGCGCGGACAAGCGGCTTGTACTGTATCATCAGCTGTTCCACGGCATCATGGTCGCCTTGCGCGGCCGCCGCCAGCAGCGCCGCTTCCGTGCCGGGTTCCAGCTGTGCCTGCGTTGTCAGATCCCGCTGATGCTGTGCCATCCCTTCACTCTCCAACCCCTGATGCCTTTGGTTCGGCAGCAGGCTTCATGACAATCGACTTGACCTGAATGTGCATGTTGCGCACCACCAGGCCGGCAAACCTGTCCAACTCCCGATGGATGGTCCCCTGCACCCGCTGCAGCACCTCGTGCAGCGGGTACCCGTAGCGCATCACCAGATCCATGTCCAGGAACAGGCCGTCGGGTGCGTTGTTTGTCCGGAATCGCGTCATGCGGTCTATCGCCGGTTCCTGGGTGAGGATATGGAGGATGACCTGATAAATGGCGAAATCGGATATCGTGAACTGCCCATAATAACTGAAGGTGGGTCGCACCACCGTCTTCTCTCCCACGTGCTGCAAATCACTCTTGCCTTTTCGCCTGAAAATCTGCAGGGGATCGAGAAAATACCCGGAAAAGTCCTTCTTCAGCGCCATGGCGGGCGCCGGGATGACGTGCTTGCCCTGGGTTGTTCTCGTGGCACGGGCTTGTGCCATTTCCTGCTCACTGGCCACCTCATGGATATAGATACGCTCGGTGACCGGGCCGAGTTTGAGCACGGCGGCGATTTTCTCCACCATGCCGTCGGAGGTGCCCAGAATCATGATGCCTGCCGGTTGACGCCTGGCAATGGCCTTGCGCATGGTTTCCGCCTGCTCCTTGTCCTGGAACAGCGCAGCCTTCACCGAACCGATCTTCGTCGGGGCGCGCTTGGCGGACTGGCCGGCCACAATGCGGTTGTCGTGGATGAGCAGTCCGTCATCAATGAGGTACTGTATGTTGTTTTCCCGGGCCACCCAAAGGGCCCGATGACTTTTTCCGGTCCCGCTGGGGCCGATGAATCCCACCACTCGCAAACGAAAAGCCTCCCGCCCCTGAAATCACCGGAATAAAGGGCTCATTCCAGTATTTTACCACGAAATGACCCAGGATCCACAAAAGGGGCCGTTCCCGAAGGAACGGCCCCTGGTTGTCCTGAATGGGTTGACTCAGTGGATGATGGCGCGTTCGGTTTCCTTGTCGAACAGATGGATGCGGTTCATGTCGAACATCAGCTTGATGTTGTCGTTCGCAACCGTCTTGGACTTCGGGCTGACGCGGGCGGTCATGCTCTGGTCGTTGATGAGCAGGTACAGGAAGGTCTCGGAGCCCAGACGCTCGGTGACTTCAACAAACGCATCGATGAGTTCGCTTTCGAGCTGGCTCTGGGTGTGCTCGTCCTCGTGGATGTTCTCCGGACGGATGCCCAGGACCATTTCCTTGCCGATGTAACCCTGCTTCTCGAGCTCCTTGGCTTTGTCCGCAGGCACGCTGAGCTTGTATTTGCCCATCTGCAGCATCACCTTGTCGCCTTCCTTGAGGATGTTGACATTGGTGAAATTCATCTGCGGGGAGCCGATGAAGCCGGCAACAAACATGTTGACAGGCACATCGTACAGGGCCTGGGGATTGTCGACCTGCTGGATGAAGCCATCCTTCATGACGACGATGCGGGTACCCATGGTCAAGGCTTCCGTCTGGTCATGGGTGACGTAGATGAAAGTGGTCTGCAGCTTCTGGTGCAGACGGCTGATCTCGGCGCGCATCTGTACGCGGAGTTTGGCGTCGAGGTTGGAAAGCGGTTCGTCCATGAGGAAGACCTTCGGTTCGCGGACAATGGCGCGGCCGAGGGCAACACGCTGACGCTGGCCGCCGGACAGGGCCTTCGGCTTGCGGTCGAGCAGGTGCTCGATGGACAGGATGCGGGCCGCTTCGTGCACGCGCTTCTTGATTTCTTCCTTCGGGGTTTTGCGGAGCTTGAGGCCGAACGCCATGTTGTCGAACACAGTCATGTGCGGATACAAGGCATAGTTCTGGAAAACCATCGCGATGTCGCGATCCTTCGGCGCCACGTCGTTGCACAGCTTGTCGCCGATGTACAGTTCGCCGGAGGTGATTTCCTCAAGACCGGCGATCATGCGTAGGGTTGTGGTTTTACCGCAACCGGACGGACCAACGAGAATGATGAATTCCTTGTCTTCGATGTCGATGTTGAAATCGCTGACGGCGGTCACGCCGCCCGCATACGTCTTGAAAACATTCTTCAGCCTTACGCCTGCCATTAAAGTGTACCTCCTGCTCCCGTATCAAAACGCGGAACGTTTTTGTATGATCCCACTTTACACTGTCCGGCGGTCCGGAACCATACCCCGATTATACGAAATTGTTCGTGCCCATTTGTTGACATTGCATAGGAACCGGGAAAAACCCGCGCCCTCAGCCCTGACGCCAAAGTCCCGCCTGCCGCAGAATCTGCTCGGTCTCCTCCGGGCGGTTCATGGTCAGCACATGGATGCCGGCCACGCCGTTGTCCACGAGGTCCCGAATTTGAGCCGCGGCATAGTCCACACCGGCCTTGCGCATGTCCTCGGGGTTGTCTCCGTACTTGTCCATCATCAACACCAGGCCGGCCGGCAGGGAGGCGCCCGCCAGCGAGGCGATGCGCTTGATTTGATCGGCCTTGAGGACCGGCATGATGCCGGCCGTCACCGGCACCCCGATGCCCATAACACGAATCCGCTCCATGAAGTCATGAAACTGCCGGTTGTCGAAAAACAGCTGCGTCACAAGAAAGTCCACCCCGGCGGACACCTTTTCCCGCAGGTGCACCAGATCCTCGCTGACCCTGCGCGCATCCACATGGCCCTCGACATAGGCGGCCGCCGCGATGCAGAAATCGGCACGTGTCTTGATATGCGCAATCAGCTCGCCCGCGTACCGAAACACATTTTTCGAAAAGTCGAAATTGGGCTGATCGCGCGGCGGATCCCCCCGCAGCGCCAGAATGTTCTCGATGCCCTGGGCCTGCAGTTCGGCGATCATTTCGTCGATTTGTGACACGGAGTGGCCCACGCAGGTGAAATGCGCCATGCTCTCCACACCGTGCGCCTGTTTGAGCCGCGAGGCGAGTTCAATGGTTCGACCCTTGCCGCTGCCGCCCGCGCCATAGGTCACACTGATGAAATCCGGTGACATGGCCGCAAACCGGTCGAGCTTCTGCAAAATGGTTTCGAGCGGCGTTTCCATCTTGGGCGGGAAAATCTCGTGGGACACCACCGGTTGCTTCTGCTGGAACAGGGTATTCAATCTCATGGGAGGACCTCCTGTGGCACCGGAGATCGGCACCGGTCATTTCTCCCATTTTACGTCCGGCCATCAGGATCGTCAACTGGCATTTCTTCTATTGTCATTCTATATTCCCTTATGTTCTTTCATGATATCTTCAATTACACTTGTAATGAATGTGCGCGCAGCCTTGCGCATGCTCTTTTGATGGACATGGCAACCCCAACCCGGTTGCCGGCAGTCCGGCGATTGCATTTTTATGCATATGTATGTATAATCATGAGCCATGGAGTCTCATCGGGCTGACCCCATGACACAACGGGGTCTGACCCCATGACACAGCGGGGTCTGACCCCACCCATGAGGAGGCACAGCATGACCAAGATAGGCATTGTTGGTGCGACAGGATATGTCGGCATGGAAATTGTCCGCCTGCTGGCGAACCGCAGGGACGTCGCCCTCACCACCGTGGTCTCAAACACCTTTGCGGGCAAACCCTATTCGGCCGTCTACCCCTCCCTGCGCGGCGTTTTCGACATGCCCTGCGACGCGCTCGATGCGGATGTCATCGCCGACAAGGCCGACTTCTTCATCCTCGCCCTGCCCCATGGCGTCTCCGGGGATCTGGTGCCCAAACTGCTTGCCGGAGGCAAGAAGGTCATCGATCACAGCGCGGATTTCCGGTTCCGTGACATGGACACCTACACCGCCACCTACAAGGTGGCCCATCCCGCGCCGGAACTGCTTGGCGAGGCGGTCTACGGCCTGCCGGAGCTGTACCGGGCGCAGCTGCGCGACGCCCGCCTGGTGGGCGATCCCGGCTGCTACCCCACCTGCACCATTCTCGGCATCGCGCCGCTGCTGCGCGAGCGGCTGGTGAGCACAAAGGGAATCACCGTATGCGCCGCCTCCGGCATCTCCGGCGCGGGCCGCAAGGCCGACCTGCCGTATGCCTTCTGCGAATCGGACGAAAGCTTCAAGGCCTACGGTGTGGCCGGACACCGACACACACCGGAGATGGAGCAGGAGCTGTCGCTGCTGGCCGGCGAACCGGTCGTCCTGTCCTTCGTGCCGCATCTGGTCCCCATGAAGCGCGGCATGCTCGCCACCATCCATCTGGACCTGCTGGGCAACACCTCCGCGGAGGCGCTCCATGATCTGTATGTCAACACCTATGCGGACGAGCCGTTTGTCCGCGTGCTCCCATTGGGTCAGTTTCCGGAAACACGGTTCGTCTCCGGATCCAATTTCGTGGACATCGGCCTGCAGGTGGACAAGCGGACGAACCGCGTCATTGTGGTTTCCGCGCTCGACAACCTTGGGAAAGGCTCATCCAGCCAGGCCATCCAGGCCATGAACCTGATGTGCGGACTGCCTGAAACCGCGGGACTGGAAGCTCCCGCGTTCTACCTGTGAGGAGGAACCCCGGCATGATGGACTTGACAGACGTCATCAGAAAAGCGGAAATCCTGGTGGAGGCCCTGCCCTACATCCAGGCGCTCTACGGCAAGACCGTGGTCATCAAATACGGCGGCAACGCCATGATCAACGAGGAACTGAAGCATTCCGTGATGCAGGACATCACGCTGCTCAAATACATCGGCATGAACCCCATCGTGGTCCATGGCGGCGGTCCGGAAATCAGCAAGGCGCTCAAGACCTATGACATCCAGTCCGCGTTCGTCAATGGCCTGCGCGTCACGGATGCGAAAACGGTGGAAGTGGCGCAGATGGTGCTGGTGGGCAAAACCAACAAGGAAGTGGTGTCCCTGCTCAACGGCAAGGGCGGCAAGGCCGTCGGGATCAGCGGCATCGACGGCCGGCTCATCGAGTGCGAAAAGCACCGGGAGATGGTTGACGGCAAATCGGTGGATCTGGGCTTCGTGGGAAAAATCACGAAAATCAACACCCATGTGCTGGAGGTGCTGACCCGGGACGAATACATCCCGGTCGTGGCCCCGATTGGCACGGACGCGAACGGACAGAGCTACAACATCAACGCGGACACCGTGGCGGCCGAGATCGCCTGCGCGCTGCAGGCGGAAAAGCTGATGCTGCTGACCGATGTGGAAGGCGTGAAGACCACCAAGGACTCCGATGAAATTCTGCATGTGCTGACGGTGCAACAGGTGCACGACCTCATCGAAACGGGCGTGATTGTCGGCGGCATGATTCCCAAGGTGCTCGGCTGCGTGGAGGCGGTGGAACGCGGGGTTGGCCGCTCCCACATCATCGACGGGCGCATTCCCCACTGCATCCTGCTGGAGATCTTCACCAACAAGGGCATCGGCACCATGATCACACGGGAGATGCAGCGCTATTTCGAGTCTGAAAACCTGTAGCACGCAACCCGGAACAACCCCTGAATGGGAATCACAGGCGCTGGCGGATGTCCAGCGCCATTTTTTTCATGGTTTCCCGCAGCTGGATGGCGGTTTCCACATCCAGTCCGGTCCCGCAGAGAATCTCCGTGGGAATGCCCATGGCCTTCTCGCGCAGCGCCATGCCGGCGTCCGTGATCCGGACCAGCACGGATCGCTCGTCTCCGGGATCGCGCTGTTTTTTCACCAGCCCCATCTGCACCAGCTTCTTCAGCAAGGGGGTCAGGGTGCCGGAATCCAGGAACAGCCGCTCGCCCAGATGCTTCATGGACACCACGCGTTCCTCCCACATCACCATCAGCGTGATGTACTGGGTGTAGGTGATGCCCAGCGGCTCGAGGAACGGCCGGTACAGGCCGATGATCTCGCGGCTGAGCGCGTAGGCGGAAAAACAGAGCTGATTGTCGAGCAGGAGCCAGGCCGGATTTGCTTCTTCGCGTTTCATAAAACCTCTTCCCGCGCAATGTGATGCCGGCAGGCGGTATCCAATTCACCTGCTTCTGCAAAAATTCGCGTCCATTTCCATTTGATAAAATTATAAAGAAAACGGACGGATTTTGCAACCGCTGTCGCGCCCGCACTCATTCGGACGCCGCATCCAGCCAGAGCTGCTCGAACCGATCGGCCGGGACCGGCTTGCCAAGCAGGAAGCCCTGAATCTCATCGCAGCCGAGTTCCTGAAGGATGGCCAGCTGGTCCTCATCCTCCACGCCCTCGGCAATGGTCCGCAGGCCCATGGTTTTGGCCATCAGGATGATGGCGCCGACAATCTTCGCGTCCCCGTCGTCCTGCGCGATATTGTCCACCAGCGGTTTCGCGATTTTCAGGCAGTCGATGTCGAAGCGCTTGATGTAGCTGAGCGAGGAATAGCCCGTGCCGAAATCGTCAATGGAGATGGACACACCCAACGCGGCCAGACCGGTCAGCATCTCCTCCATGGAGGCCTCGGTCCGCATGGCGGTGTTCTCCGTGATTTCCACATCAATCCAGGCCGGCCGGATCGCCAGCTCCCGCATTTTTTCGCGCAGGGATTCGATGAAACCCGCCACATCGAACTGCTTGGGCGAGAAATTGATGCCCATGCGCAGGGACAGGTTCAGCCGGTGATTCCACGCGGCGACGCGCGTGAACGCGGTCTGCGTCACCCACTGGCCAATGGGCAGGATGAGGCCGGTCGCTTCCGCGACCGGAATGAACTCACCGGGGGAAACAGACCCCAGCTCCGGAGACTCCCAGCGCAGCAACGCCTCCATGCCCACCAGCTTTCGAGTTGCGCAGAGGAACTGCGGCTGGTACACCAGGGTGAACTCCTTGTCGTAATCGGCCTTGCGCAACGCCATCTCCAGCTGGTGGCGCCGGTGCATGCCCTCGCTGTACCAGCCGCTGTAAAAGGCATACCGGGTCGCGTCCTGGGATTTGGCGTGGTACATGGCCATGTCCGCCATCTGGAACAGGCTGCTCCGGGTATCCGCGTCCTCGGGGTATCTGGCCACCCCCACACTGACGGAAAGGGAAAACTGCCAGGGATCCACGGACACCGGCTGCTCAAAGGCAGCGACGATGCGTTCCACCACGGCCCGGACATCCTCGATGTCCGCCCGGCCGGGAAGGGCCAGCATGAATTCATCCCCGCCGGGGCGGGCTGCCAGCATGCCGGGTTCCGCCACATCGAGCAGGCGTATGGCCATCTCGCGCAGCACCCGGTCCCCGATGTCATGCCCGTAGGCGTCGTTGATGCCCTTGAACCGGTCAAGATCCAGATACAGCAGCGAGAGCGGGTATTGACCGGTTTCATCATTGGCAATCAGCCGATCGATTTCCTGCTGGAACCGCCGGCGGTTGTACAGGCCCGTCACCAAATCGCGGTTGGCCAGGATGTCGAGCTCCTTGTTGGCCTTGCGCAAATCCGCGGTCCGTTCCGCGACGCGCTCCTCCAGCGCCTCGGTGAGCCCGCGTTCCCGCCGGTACAGCTGCTCGCGCTTGACCGCCAGCTGCAAAAAGGCGCTGACCAGCCCGTGGACGACCAGAATCGCGGCGGTGATCAGCACGTCCAGCACCCGCATCACACCGGCACCATACAGCAGCAGCGGCGAAAGCATCAGGAACAGGATGGCCGGCCGCCAGCTGATGTTGACCGGCACATCGGGCATGTGCTCCATTTCCTTGAACGGAAACCGCAGGCGGTGCAGCCCCGCCACGCCGAACAGCAAGAGGGAAAGGACAAACCCCATGTCCACCACATTGTTGGTTTGATAGCTGTCCTGAAAGCTCTGCACCACATAGGCCAGGTCGCAGGCGACATACAGCAGCAGCGCCGCCACGGCGATCAGCACCGGCGGAGTGACACTGCGGACGCGGATGGTGAGGGCCAGCATCAGGATGAATCCCAGGGCAACCACATCGAGCAGCAGGTATTGATAGTCCAGAATAAAAAAGGCGTCCACAGGTTCTTGATACGCCACCCAGGTTTGGTAAACCAGGACGCCAAAGACGCTGATCAGTACGAAAAACACAGTGATTGCGTCCACCACCAGCTGCGCGGTGCTCCAGATGCGGTAATGCGAGCGGAAAAAGGAGGCGACGCCCAGCAGCAGGAAGATGTTCGGTGCCAGATATGCCAGACTGAAGCCGAGCATGTCGTCCGGATTCAGCCCGTACCACAGCTCCACAAACGCCCAGGCGGCATCTGTCGTGGCATACGCCGCGACCGCGAGTCCGAAATACAGCCACACACGCCGGAAGCGGAAGGGTTCCCGCCAGGTGCGGAACAACAGAAGCGCAGAAAACCCCTCGGCAACCGGCGGCAACAGCAACGTCAGTGCATAGGGGCCGAACAGGGAGAAAACGACATACAAAACGGCCGCCCCCATCATCAAGGAGATGAGAACGACAAACGACCGCTTCGTCAGTCCGGTACCTGCAGCTTCCATGCTTCCTCTCGCGTGCCACCAAGTCCTTTTTCAAAAAGGTGTGGCGTCCCGTTTCCCCGGCGTCTCGTCCTTGAGAACGCAACAGGTCATGGGCCTATTTACCAACTTATCAGGTTCGGCAATCATTGTAAACACGAGTCTCCGGTCTGTTTCCATCACTCTTTTGTGTTGCGGGACCGGAAGATGGGATAGAATCTATTGTGCCAAGGCGATCCCCACAAGCGTGAAGGCTGAGGATACGCCGGCACACGGTGGGCTTTCCCGGCCACGGGAGTCCACGCCCATGGAGGCGAGAGATGGCGCAGACGGCGTTTCAAAACTTCTTCACCCGCTCCGCGGAGCCCTTTGCACTGATGCGGCGCATCCCGGGTGACCCCGAACCGGATTACCTGCTGACACAGGCGAACGGGGCCTATGCGGAAATCGTGGGCCTGCCCGCCGCCACCCTTGTGGGGCAGCCCCTGCGCAAGCTGTTCGCATCGGAGGCCGCCTCACCCGATCCGGATCAGAACCGCCGGTGGTTCGCCGCCTGCGCGCAAGCCCTGCAAACGGGTCAGCCCGTTTTCCTCGACATCCCCTGGCGCGCGCGGGCACTGTGGTTGCGTGCCACCCTGTTTCCGCTTTCGGATGACATGCTTGGGCTCGTGGTCCGCAACATCTCCCGCGAATACCTGCAGGATCAGGAAATCGAGGGATTCCTCCGCGTCAACCTGGACATGCTGTGTGTCACCGACCGGGAAGCCCGTTTTCTCCGGGTCAACCACGCGTTCGAGCAGGTGCTGGGGTATGTCGCGGACGAGCTCGAAGGGCATCTGTTCACGGAGTTCATTCACCCGGAAGATCTCGGCACACTGGAGAACTGGAATGACCAGTTGCGCCAAACACGTTTCGTCACAGGGCTTGTCAACCGCTACCGGCACAAGGACGGTTCCTGGCGGTATCTGGAATGGCGGGCGTTGCTCGGCGAAAAGCATGTCTACTCCTCCGCGCGGGACATCACCGCCTACAAGGAGATGGAACACCGGCTGCAGGCCATGACCGCCGATCTGAAGCAGCAGATCTCCCATCTGGAAAAGGTCTCCGTGACCGATGAGTTGACGGGGCTGTTCAACAGGCATCATTTTGAAACACGCCTGGAACAGGAGGCCGAACGCGCGGACCGCCACGATACACCGCTTTCCATGGCCCTGCTGGACATCGACCGGTTCAAGCGGCTCAACGACACCTGGGGCCATCCGATGGGCGACGAGGTGTTGCGCGTGGTGGCCCGCGTGCTCACCGATACCTGCCGGAAATCCGACAGCGTGTTCCGCGTGGGCGGGGAGGAATTTGTGGTCCTCATGCCCGAAACACCCGCCCTGGGGGCAGTGGCCGCTGCCGAAAAGATACGCCAGGCCTTGTCCGAGGCACACCACCCCATCGCGGGCGCCTTCACGGCCAGCTTCGGCGTGGCGCTCCGGGAACGCGGCGAATCCACCAGACGGTGGTACAAGCGCGCGGATGCCGCCCTGTACCAGGTAAAGGAAACCGGCCGGAACCGTGTGGTGCTGGCCGAGGAGGCGCTCAACGCACCCGTCGCCTCCGTCCAGCTGGAATGGCGCAGCGAGTGGGAAACCGGGCAGACGGAGGTGGACCGCCAGCACCGCGATCTGCTGGAGGTGGCCAACGGCCTCATCAACATGTCCCTTGCATCCATGGATCCCGCAAAAGTGCTGCTGCAGCTGGATTTGCTGCTCCATCACATCGCCCAACACTTCCGTTACGAGGAACGAATCCTCGCCCTTTCCGTCTATCCGGAAACGGCGCATCACGGCAAGCTGCATGCCGAGCTGCTCCGAAAGGCCGCCCTCATGCGAAACGATTATGAAAAGGGAGATCTCCACGGCACCGCATTTTTCTCCTTTGTGGTGGACGATGTGATCCTGGGGCACATGAAGGTGGCGGATGCCAAATACATCCCCTGGTTGAAGGAGCACCCGGTAAAGGAGGCCTGATGCGCACCCTCCCGGTCGCCACCATCCGCTGTCATCGACGATACCGCTCCAGGGTGCGGCGCACGTCCTGCTCCCACTGCCGGGCGCGGGCCATGGCCTTGTCGCGCTCGCGGCGGCTGTCCGCGCGGCGCAGGCTGTCGTGGAAATGCTGGAGCACCCCCATGAAATCCGCCCGAAGCGACTCGAGGCGCGGCAGCAGGTCTCCGGTTGCCGGGGTTTCCCGCGCGGCACCGGTTCGGGCCGTTTCCGCGGCGGCCGGCACCGGTTTGAGGATCGCGCGGGCCGGCACATCCGCGCCGAAGACCACGGATTCACCGAAATCCGGTGCCTGGACGGGAATGCCGAACCGCTCCCCGAGAGTCGCCGAGAAATCCTCCATGGCATCCGGCTCCCCGTGAACCAGCACAATCTGGGCCGGCTTGTTCGCCATCGCGTCCACCCAGTTCAAAAGGCCATCCTGATCCGCATGTCCGGAATACCCTTCGATGAATGCGATTTTGGCCCGGACCGTGATGTCCTCGCCAAACAGCCGAACCTCGTCATCCCCGTCGACCAGCTGGCGTCCCAGGGTGCCCGGAGCCTGGTATCCCACAAAGATGACCGTGGATTCCGGCCGCCACAAATTGTGCTTCAGGTGATGCCGGATGCGGCCGGCATCACACATGCCGCTCGAGGCGATGATGATTTTCGGCGCGGGATCCCGGTTGACCTCCTTGGACTCGTCCGCGGTGCGCGTGAGCCGCAAATTGGGGAAATCGAGCGGGTTGTCCTTGTTGTGGATGTAGGCCTGCGCCTCGGCGTCAAAGCAATCCTCGTTGTCACGGAACACCTCGGTGGCGTTGATGGCCAGCGGGCTGTCCACGATGACGGGGGTGTGCAGGAACAATTCGCGTTCCGCGGATTTTCCCGACGGATCGTTGTCGTTTTCCAGGGCGATCTGCCGGTTGATTTCATAGATGATCTCCTGGGTTCTGCCCACCGCAAACGACGGAATGACCACATTGCCCCCGCCCCGGATGGTCTGGTTCACCAGGGAGACAAAGGTGTCCACCTTGTCCTGCTCATCCACGCGGTCCTTGTGGCGACGGTTGCCATACGTGGATTCCAGAATCAGCAGATCCGCACCCTCAATGACCGTGGGATCGCGCATCAAGGGAATTTCCGTGTTGCCGAGATCCCCGGAGAACACCACCTTTTTGGTTTCCCCGCCGTCTTCGATCAGAATCTCGGTGATGGCCGAGCCGAGCACATGGCCGGCGTCCCGGAAGGTCACCGTGATGCCGGGCGCGGGGTGGAAGGGCTTGTCGTACTTCTCGCGGCGGAACAGTGCCAGCGACTGGGTGGCGTCCTGCACGGTGTAGAGCGGATCGATTGGCTTTTCCCCGGCGCGCTTGCGTTTGCGGTTGCGCCATTCGTGCTCCATCTCCTGGATGTGCCCGGAATCGGGCAGCATCAGACCGCACAGGTCGGCGGTGGCCTTGGTGGTGTAAACCGGGTTGCGGTACCCGTCCTTCCACAGCTTGGGGATGCGGCCGCTGTGGTCGATATGGGCATGGGTCAGCAGCACGAACCCGATGTCCCCGAGATCCACGGGCAACGCGTCGCTGTTGCTGTGATCGTCGCGGGCACGGCCCTGAAACATGCCGCAATCCACCATAAATGCGGTGGACTGGGTCTCCACCAGATAGCAGGAACCGGTCACGGTCTGCGCCGCGCCCAAAAATGTGATGCGCATGGGGCCTCCTTTGCAAATTGCATATGCTTTCTTCTGTTGGATACGGGCCAGCGGTCCTGTGTGTTTGCGACCGCGACACAGACCCCTGCCTACGCGAGGGCTCCGGCTTCGAGCAGCGGCAGGATGGCCGCCACCAGCGCCGGATCGAATTTCCGGCCCGCTTCCGCCCGGAAAAAGTCGGGCAGCGTCTCCGCAGCCATTCTATCACGACCCGGGCCATTCGTCAGATCTGCCACATACTCGGCCATGAGCAGGATTCTTGCCGCAAGTGGAATTTCCTCCCCCTTGAGCCCCTTGGGGTATACGGTGCCGTCCCAGTGCTCGTGATGCGTGAGCACAT
>JAEWSN010000134.1 GCA_023459915.1 Bacillota bacterium | reverse complement strand
GCAAACTGCGGTTCCTTGCCGTTGTACTTCTGGAACTCAAGCGGGATGTAGGTTCTTCCCTCGTCCCCTGTCAGCTGCATGATTTTGGGATTGTGCGCCTTCCAGACATCGATGGGGAATCTTCCGGTGACGCCCCATTGTGCCGAATCCACCGTTTCCCCGAATGTTTCATGCTTCATCATCAATGTATCCACACTGATGAGTTCTTCCTTGTAGAGCGTGTTGAGGAAGCGGACCGCCTCAATGAAGTTGGGGTTTTCGAACACGAGCTTGATTTCATTGTTTTCCAGATACACATCCTTGCCATAGGTCTCCGGCGCAAAGATGCCGCCGAAGTACTGCATGGTCAGGTTGCCGGTCAGCCCCCATTGATTGACATCCAAGGGCGGTTCAATCGCAAACGGTTTGTACTCTGGATACTTCTCCTTGATGTCCTTGAGCAGCTGCACCAGCTTTTCGGGCGTGTCGACCGACGGCTTGCCCAGCGCCTCGAAAATTCCCTTCTGGATGAACAGGGAACGTGCGCCATGCCGCTCCATGGATTCGTCATACTCCTCTTTGGACGAGAAGAAAGAAGGCAGGTAGTAGAGCTTTCCATCAGCTTGGGCATGATAGGTTTTCACATCGGGAGAAATCATGTCCATGAGCTCCGGCGCATACTGCGCCGCCATGTCGTCGATGGCGAGGATGTTGCCCGATTCGATCAGCCGTTTTGTTTCCGCCTGGTACCATTCAAGCACCATGACGTCCGGCAGATCGTTCGAGGCGATCATGACATTGAGGTATTCCTTTTCATTTCCCGTGGGGATGATGATATTCGGTGTGACACCGGTGTCTTCGGCAATGAACTTCTCAACCAGTGCGCCGCGCCAGGGGTACCCGTCTCCCCATGCACCGAAGAAATACATGTCGAAGGTGAAGGGCGAGGTGTCTTTCTGCCA
This sequence comes from Bacillota bacterium, assembly GCA_023459915.1. Classification (GTDB taxonomy): domain Bacteria; phylum Bacillota; class Clostridia; order DSM-8532; family DSM-8532; genus JAEWSN01. Next base: position 7,139 of record JAEWSN010000134.1, on the reverse strand, counting down.
GGAGTACTGCGGCTCTCCCGGCGCCTCGGATTCGGCGGCCGAACTGCTGGCCGCGGGCTCTGACGCTGCCCCTTCGGACGATGCCGCGGCGGATGAGGGGGCTGGTGTCGCCGCACCCGGCGGCTCCGCCCCGCACCCGGCCAATGCCAGGGAAAGGGACAGCATGAGCACCAGCATCATGAAGACGGATCTCATCTTTTTCTTGACCATCATACATTCCTCCTTGTCTGTTCAGGTTCCAGGACCCGGCCGGGGTCATGTCATATGCCTGTCCGGCGGATTCGCCGGGTAAAGCCGTTGGGAGTCATCCTTTCAAGGACCCAATCATGATGCCCTTGACAAAGTAACGCTGCAGAAACGGATATGCGAGCACGATGGGAAACGCGGTGATGACCATGGTTGTGAGCCGGATGGAGGTGGTGCTGACGCCCAGCGTGGACACGAAGGCGGACGCCCGTGCGCTGACATTCGTGGACTGGATGGACTTGACCAGATACTGCTGCAGGGTTTCGAGCTTCCGCCCGCCATACAGCTGCGCGTCAAACCAGGAGTTCCAATGGAACACGCCGTTGAACAGCGCGATCGTGGCAAGAATGGGCAGCGAAATCGGCAGGATGAGTTTGATGAAGATGATGATGTCGTTGGCGCCGTCTATCTTGGCCGACTCCTCAATCTCAAGCGATATCCCCCTGAAAAAGGACAGCATGATGAACGCATTGAACGCATTGAACAGATTGGGGAGGATAAAGACCAGGAAATTCCCCTGAAGCTTCAGCCCGTGCGCAATCAGGAGGTAGGACGGAATGAGGCCGCCGCTGAAGTACATGGTGACCAGCGCCATGCCGATGAAGAACTTCCGGCCAATCAGCTTGTGTTTGGAGATGCCATAGGCAAACGCCGCAGTGAACAGCACTGCCGACAGGCTTCCAATAAGGGTTCTCGAAACCGTGATGAACGCAGCCTTCAAAATGCTGGGATCCTTGAGGACATAGACGTAGTTCGCGATCGAAAACTTGCGCGGGAACAGGTACACCGGTCCCAGCAGCAAGTCCAGCGGCTCATTCAGGGACGAGATGATCACATAGTAAAAGGGGTACAGGGTGACCAGCATCACAAATGACATGAAAACCATATTGATGGCATCGAACACCATGTCGCCGGTTGTCTTCCTCAGCTTTCTCATCAGGGACTCTCCTCCTAAAACAGGCTTTCTCCAGTCAGGCGTCTGGATGTGAAATTCGCGCCGGTCAGCAGAATCACGGCCACCACGGATCGGAACAGGCCCACAGCCGTGGCATAGGAATAGCGGGAGAGCACAATGCCCATCTTGTAGGTGTAGGTGTCCACAATCTCCGTCGCGTCCTGAATCATGGAGTTGGACATCAGGTACATCTGTTCAAAGAATCCGAAATTGGCGCTGATCAATCCGCCGATGCTGAATATCAGCAGAATGACAATCGTGGGTTTCAACATGGGCAGCGTGATGTGCCGAATCCGGGCAATCCTGCTCGCGCCATCCACGGTGGCGGCCTCGTACAAGGTGGGGTCTATGTTTGTGATGGCCGCAATGTAGATGATGGAATTCCACCCGAACGACTTCCAAATTTGCGAAATGATGATGATGGGCGGCACGTAGCTTGGTGTGGCCAGGAAGGCGATGGGCTTGTCGATGAGGTTGAACTTCAGCAGCAACCCGTTGGCCAAACCGTTGTCCACGGCAAACAGCACATAGACGAACCCGACGACAAACACCCACGAAATGAAATGGGGCAGGTAGCTGACGGTCTGCACGAATTTCTTGAATTTGATGTTGGTCAGCTCATTGAGCAGGATTGCAAACACGATGGGAATCGGAAAGCCCGCCACAAGATTCAGGACACTGTAATAAACGGTGTTCCGAAGCGAGAACAGGAAATATTTGTCCGTGAAGGCCTCCCTGAAGTTGGCCAATCCAACCCAGGGACTCTGGGTGAAGCCCTCCAGCGGTCCCAAAAAGGGGTTGTATTCCTTGAAGGAAATCACCAGGCCCAGCATGGGGATGTAGTTGAACACCAGCATCCAGACCACCACCGGCAGCACGAGGATCATCAGGTAGCGCTGCTCCCACAAGCGGGATGCCAGCGACGGTTTCTTCAGGGTGGATGCGTTTACGGGCGTACGGCTCACTGCAGACACCTCTCCTCTTCCAATGGCCGGTCGGGCCATCTCGTAACGTTTCGTTTTTTCTGTCACCACAACCGGTTACCCGAAACGTGGCGGATGACAGTACCCGGCCGCCCGACAACAAGTTGCCTGCGATACCTTATTCTAGGCACGGCCACGGGAGCACATCAATTTCGAATATCCACCATGATGTTAAAAATTCAGAAACTCCGGGTTTTTGGGGATGGTGATCTCAACGGCACACCCGATCCCCGGACGGCTGAACAGGACAACCCGCCCCTTGTCCCCATAAATGGCCTGGATGCGCTCCCGCACATTGCGGATGGCGTAGCCGCTTTCACGACGTTTGAGCACATCCCCGCGGTTGATGCTTTCCAGGGTGGACTCGTCCATCCCCACCCCGTCATCGATGACGGTGAACCGCAAAGACGTCTCATCCTGCCGCAGCCGCACAATCATGGTTCCCACGGAGCCCTTCGGCGCAATGCCATGGTTGATGGCGTTCTCCGCAATCGGCTGCAGCAGTATCTTGGCCATGCGGTGTCCGTACGCGGTCTCATCCAAATCGTAGACCACGTGGAAAAGGTCCTCGAATCGAATCTGCTCAATACCCACATAGGCTTTGAGCAGTTCAATCTCATCCTGAACCGGAATGATGGAATTTCCCTTGCTCAGCACAAGCCGATAGAATTTTGAGATCAGGAACGACAGGTTGTCGATGTTGTCCGCGTGAATCTTCCTGGCCATCCAGGAGAGCGTGGACAGTGAATTGTAGAGAAAATGCGGATTGATTTGGGCTTCCAGCGCCTTGAGCGCGGATTCCTTTTCCGTGATTTGCGCCTTGTAGACCCGTTCAATCAAATCGTGCATGCGCTCGGTCATGAGGTTGAAGCTGTGCGCCAGCTCTCCCAGCTCATCGTGGCTGCCGATTTTCATTTGAATGTTGATGTTGCCGTCCCGGATGGAACGCATCCCCTCAAGCAGTACGCCCATCCGCCGCGTGAGATGGTTGGAGACGAAGTGGATCAGCACCGCAAACACCACGAGCCCGGCCAGCAGCACCAGGAGGATGATCCCCTTGTACCCCGCGCGCGTGCCCATGTACATCGACAGCGAGGTCACCCCGACAAGCCTGTATCCAAGGGGATCGAGCGGGACCGAGCTGACCACATACTCCTCCCGGCCGTCAACGACCACCGCGTTCTGCTCAGGCATTTCCTGTGTGCGCGCCAGTGCAAGCGCCTTCAGCCTTGGAGATGCGGCGGTGAACGGGCTGTCATGAACGACGGCACCGGAAGCATCCACAACAAGGAAGCGCGCACCGGTTTCATTTTCCTGTTCGAGTCCGTCAAACAGCTCCCGAACGGTCATCTCCAGCTCCAATACTCCGATGCAGGCTTTGTCCGCAAAGGATATCAGCTTTCTTGAATAGGAAAACACCTTTGTCTTTTCCGGAAGCGTAACCGAGCGTTCCAGCTTGGAATCATGGACGGGGTGCCACTTCGAAAGGGACTCACCGGCCAGCAGATCCCGGAGATACGGATCCTCATCAGCATGTTCCAGGTGATGGATGTCATTCCAGGCATTCGGGAAACTCGTGTTGCGAATATACAGCAGGGAGTGGAATACCTGCTTGTTCTGGATGATCTGGCTGTCAAACAACGGGGCGAAGAAGTATTGGTAGTTTTCATACCCCGCCCGGTTGTTGAGAAATGGTGCATCGAGAAAGCCCAGCACCTGGGGGTGCTGGGTGATTGCCATCGCGGTCCGCTCCACGTCCCCGATTTTCCGGTTGATTTGCTCCCGCTCCTGCAGCAGGTTCTGCCGCGCAAGCAGTCCCGCCTGGTGGATGATTGCCTCGGTGGTGGTGCGGCTGATATAAATCCCGATCAGGATCATGGGCAGGGCAAGGATCAAAAAATAGGCCAGTGTGAACTTCCACGCAATCCGCATGTCGCGGAAAAACACCAGTATCCGTCGCGCCAGCCCCTTGATCCGTTTACACATGACCATTCTCCCGCATCGCCATCCTGTATGCGGAAGGGCTCCTGCCATGCTTCTTCTTGAACACGGTGCAGAAATACGATGTGCCGGCAAATCCCGTTTTCGCGGCAATTGCATCCAGGGACTCCTCCGTCTGAACCAGCAGCGCTTCCGCCTGTTTCATCCTGCGGCCGGTCAGCGCTTCCGTGAAATGCATGCCCGTCTGCTCAAAAAAAACAACGCCCAGCCGGTTCGCGGACATTCCAAGCCGATCCGCCACTGCGTTGAGATCAATCCCGGCGGCGTATTCCGCCTCCAGAAGAGCCTGCATCTGTGCCACCAGCCGCGCCTCCCGATCCGGGCCATGAAGTTCCGGCCCGATGGTTGCCGAATCCGGATTGCCGGTTGCCGGGTTCGGCGCCGCAATTCCCGTGCGGTGCGTGGCTGCCCGAATCCTGTCCTGCACATTTCCTTCCCTTGCCGCTTTCTCCCGGTCTTTTGCCAGTTCCGCCTGAACACGGCTCAGGGCCGCCACCAGCTGGTCCTTCTGGACAGGCTTGAGCAGGTAATCGTTCACCCCCTGCCGGATCGCGTCCTGTGCGTAAGAAAAATCGTCATATCCGGTCAGCAACAACACCCGGCAGGCGGGAAATTGACGCCTAACCTGCGCGGACAGGGCAAGCCCATCCATGTGCGGCATGCGGATGTCTGTCAACAGAATGTCCGGCTGCACGGCCTGCGCAAGCGTGAGGCCCTCCCTGCCGTTGGCGGCCGCGCCCATGAAGCGGATGTTCATGGATGTCCAATCCAGGAAAGTGGCGAGGCCCTCCCGCTCCCAGCGTTCATCCTCCACTACAATCAGCTTGTCCAAGCAGCATCTTCCCCCTCATTTCCGTCCTGTACTCACCCGGACTCACGCCAAAACGATCCTTGAACAGCTTGCAGAAATAGGAACGGTTCCCCATGCCGACACTTTTTGCGATATCGGACACCGGATGATTCGTGGCCACAATTTGCTGTCTTGCCTGCTCCAGGCGGTACGCCGCAAGGTATTGGTGAAAACCGACCCCTTCGTGCCTTCGAAACAGTTCTCCCACGTAGTAAGGTGACAGGTTCACAACCTTCGACACAGCGCCAAGATCGAGAGGACTGGCATATTGCCGTGCCACAAGCTCTCGGATGCGAGCCACCACCGGATCCGGTGCGGGCGCATCGCCTGTTTCCCCGGTACCCGGCACCGGCATGTCCCGCCGGTCCAAAGGGGTGCGCACTTCCTGCCTGGGGAGAGATGCCGCTGCACGATTGCTGTCCTCATCATCCAGTGCGGCCACAATGCGCCGGACGGCCTGTTCCAATTCCTCCCGGCTCACCGGCTTGAGCAGATATTCGCTGGCCGCGAAGGAAAAGGCCTCTTTTGCATACTGGAAATCATCATGACCGCTCAGCAGGAGAATTCGGACATCGGGAAACAGCCGACGGATCTCCCGTGACATGTCCAAGCCGTTCATCAGCGGCATCACAATATCGGTCAGAACGATATGCGGGCGAATGGCTTTTGCCAGCGCCACTCCCTGAGCTCCGTTGGACGCCGCGCCAGACAGTGCCACGCCAAGCGAAGGCCAGTCGAGAAATTCGCAAAGGCCCTCCCGCTGCCACTTTTCATCGTCCACGATCATCATCCGATACATGTGTTGTCTCCCCAACGGGCTGCTTGGGTGGTCATCAGCATATTCTCATTTACGAAACGATTCGCTTCCAAGGAAAGCTTCTACTGGAAATCCCGAGGTGTCTTGACGCCGTTCCCCAATATTTTTACGACACATTGGATAGAAATTTGTGGAATTCGCACATATTCACAGGGATATTCTCACGATATAGTGAGAATATCGCAAAAGACCCTTTTTGTAAAGGCGCAAAACGTTTAGCAAACAACAGATTATCACCGGGCCGCCCCTCATCGGACGGCCCCATATCGACCACCCCATCAGACAGCACATCAGACGCCACATCACCCATCGGGAGGGATTCCATCATGCTGACCGCCATCAAGCCAAAAACAACCCGCATCCTATCCATCCATCCGCAACAGGACGCACTCGTCCTTGACACGGAGACCGGACGCCTCCGCATCATGCCATACACGGAATCCATTCTGCGCATCAGTTTCACGCCGGCCGACTCCTTCACGGAGCCCTTTGCGCCGGGCATTACATTGTCCCCGGAAACTGTTTCGTGGACTATGGAGGAAACAGAAGCCTGCATCCACTTCCGGACAGCACGGCTTGAGGTTGAGATCACCCGGGAGACCGGTGCCTTCCGGTATCTGGATGCCGAGGGCCGTTGTCTGGCCAGGGAACCGAAGACCGGCGGCAAAACGCTCTCGCCGTTCGAATCCCATCGTACCGTCTTTGATGAGGACAGCGTGGTGGAACAGGTTCAAACACCGGATGGGCTCAAGCAGGTGGTCCGGGATGCCAAAAAGGTCCTGGACAGGACGCTGTACCATGCGCGCCTCCACTTCGCGTTTGCGGACGGCGAAGCCCTGTACGGGCTTGGCTCCCACGAGGAGGGGGTGCTGAACCTGCGCGGCACCCGGCAATACGTGCATCAGGCCAACATGAAAATCGCCATGCCGTTCTTCGTCTCGACCAGGGGCTACGGCATCCTGATGGACACCTATGCGCCGCTGATCTTCAACGACAACGAATACGGAACCTATCTGCATGCGCAGGCCGTCGAAATGATGGATTACTACTTCATCGGGGGTCAGACCCCCGAAACCGTTGTTCAGGGGTACCGCAAGCTGACCGGCAACGCGCCGATGCTGCCGCGCTGGGCCTTTGGCTACATCCAGTCGCAGGAGCGCTATGAAACCGCACAGGAGCTTGTGGACACCGTGCGGGAATACCGGCGCCGCAACATCCCGCTGGACGGCATCGTGCTGGACTGGCAATCCTGGGAGGATGGCCAGTGGGGACAAAAAAGCTTCGACA
>JAEWSN010000133.1 GCA_023459915.1 Bacillota bacterium | reverse complement strand
TTTTTCAACGCGCGCCAGATGACCTCGGTTTGCGCCTGCACCCCTTCCACCGCGGAGAGCACCAGCACCGCGCCGTCCAGCACACGCAGGGAGCGTTCCACCTCGGCTGCGAAATCCATGTGGCCGGGGGTGTCGATGAGGTTGATGTCCGTATCGCGCCAGCGCAGGGTGGTTGTCGCGGCACGCACGGAAATGCCGCGTTCCCGCTCGATATCCATGAAATCCGTATGGGCGGTGCCTTTGTCCACACTGCCGAGGGAGCGGATGAGTCCTGCCTTGAACAACAGGTTTTCCGTCAGAGTCGTTTTGCCCGCGTCAACATGGGCGACAATGCCGATGTTCCGCAAAGGCAGGCTGGATTGTTGCATGGTGCCTCCGATGTGATCCGTTTATCGATTGACAAAGCACTACATGGCTGCCGGATTCTCTCCCGCCGCGGACAGCCGTTGCCTGGCGGTTTCATAAATGTCTGGCGCCAGCGGCCCTTTTGCGGCCATCGCGACATTCTCGCGCAGATGATCAGGGTTTTTGGTGCCGGCAATGATGGTGTGAATGTCGGGATGGCTCAGGGTGAACCGCAACATGAAGGCCGTGCGGCTTTCTCCTTCGGCCAGCAGTTCGTCGAGCCGCGCCTTTTCCCAGAGCGCCCACTTGTTCACATCACCGCGTCCCTTGCCTGGCTCCCCCTGACCAACACCGCCACGGATGATGGTGCCGGCACCTGTTGCGGCCGCTCGCGAGATGCATGTCTCGTGCTGGCGATCAATGGCGGAGTAAGGGATTTGAAATGTATGAAACACGTTTCTGTTGATGTATTCCGGTAAATGCGGAATGACGGAGGACACGCCGTAGAAACGGATTTTTCCGCTTTTCCGGATCTCCTCGAGGACGTCGATGAGACCGGCGCGATCGGTTTCTTCCACGGGCGCGTTATGCAACTGCAGCAAATCCACATGATCCGTTCGCAGCCGCTGCAAACTGGTCTCAATGTTGTTCAGCAGGTTCTCTTTTGTCCAGACGTGGGTGATTTCATCATGGTCGCCCATGTCTGTCCGAAAGCAACCACATTTGGTGGCCAGCGTGAATTCGTTTCTGCGATGGGACAAAAATCGACCAATGTAGGTTTCGCTTTCACCGTAATCGCTGGAGGTGTCGATGAAGTTGATACCCACATCCAGCACGGTGTTGAGCAGTGCTTCCACCTCGGTGTCCGTCACAGACCGTCCGTTCCAGACCCGGGGACCTCTGATTTCCATGGCGCCGTATCCCAGACGGGAGACCATCAACCCTGTTTTTCCGAGCGTATTGATTGTCATGGAGGACTCCTTCCCTGATTGCGCTTGTCCGCGCTGCGTCTACTGGTTGTTGACATGCGTGTGGTGGTAGGCGTTTCGATAGGCGGTTGGGGTGACACCCTCGGATTCCCGGAACAGCCGCATGAAATACTTTTCGTCCGGAAAACCGCATTGCCAGGAGATTTCCTTGATGCTGAAGGGCGTTTGGCACAGCAATGTCTTGGCACGGGCCAGGCGCACACTGTTGACATAGCGGACAAAACCCACGCCGAGGCGGCGTTTGAACAGGCGCGTCAAGTAGTCGGCGTTGAACCCGAACTTGTGCGCCACTGCCGTCGCGGTCATTTGCTCCGCCATATGAACCCTTACCCATTCCAGAATTTCCTGGAACACAAGTTGTTGGGAATCGTGCGCGTCGGGGGTGATGGCCTGCAGGGATTGCTGGCGACGGACAGCCGCAGACTGCTCAGCAAGTTCAATCAGCAACAGGCTCGCCTGATAATGACAGGCCAGTGTGTTCACCGGCTCCGCATAGGCGGTGTGCAGCAGTTGCCGAAACAGAATCGCGGTGCGTTCCGGTTCCGGCAGCCGGCAGAAAACAGGCAACTGGAGGATGGCTTGCGGCGGAACCGTTTCTGATGTGGAGGATGTATGCAAGAGGGGAAGCCGGAAGTGCATCCAGTAGAACGAGGTCTCCCCTTTGGAATCTTCTGTTCCCCGGTGGGGAAGACCCGGCCACAGCAGCATGGCGGTTCCCTTTTCAATCCGGTACGTCTGTCCGTCCTGTTCCAGATGAACACATCCCTTGTGGCCAAACAGAATCTCCGCGCTGTCGATGACACGTGGGGCGTGCCGCCAGACCTCCTCTGTTTGAAACAAGCCGCAGGAAAGGAAGTCGACCGGCCTGGACAGATTCAGGGACAGTGCAGACGCCATACGGAAACCACTACCTTCATGAAACGGGGGTATTTCGTGTGTCAGTCATTTTAAACCGTGAATTTCATCATATGACGCAATGCCAATTCCGTCAAGAAAGTCGGTTTTGTCTACCTATTCACCGGATCGGAGAGTCGCCGTTTCCGGTTGGAATTGGTACGATGGAACCAACAAGCGTTTCGTTGATGAATCGGAAATGGATTTCGGTGATGGCGCAGACAAGTGCCTTGCTGATGAGATCAGCATGTGCCTGTGTCAAAACGTATTTGTTCGGCAGCGCAAGGAGGATGACGATGATTCAAGACAAACAGGAGACTGCGGCGTGTCAGCAGGGAACCCTGGCGGCGGCGCAACCGGTGGGAAAGGGACAGGTTCACATTCAGGACGGCTTTTGGGCAAAAATTGTCGAGCTCGTCCGGGGATCCGTGATTCCCTTTCAATGGGAAGCGCTGAACGACCGGGTGCCGGATGCCGAACCCAGCCACGCGATTTCGAACTTTCGAATTGCGGCAGGGGAAGCCGAGGGCGCGTTCGGTGGCATGGTTTTTCAGGACAGCGATTTGGCAAAGTGGCTCGAGGCGGTGGGATACAGCCTTAAAACCCATCCGGACAAGGCGCTCGAAGCCATGGCGGACAGCGCGATAGACCTCATCGCCAAGGCGCAGCAGTCCGACGGCTACCTCAACACCTGGTTCACGCTCAAGGAACCGGGAAAGCGGTGGACCAACCTGCTCGAGTGCCACGAGCTCTATTGCGCGGGGCACATGATGGAGGCGGCCGTCGCCTATTATGAGGGGACGGGCAAGCGGACCCTGCTTGATGTGATGTGCCGGTTTGCCGACCACATCGACACCGTGTTCGGACCCGAACCCGACAAACTGCATGGGTACGACGGCCACGAGGAGGCGGAGCTCGGCCTGGTGAAGCTGTACCATGCCACCGGGAATGATAAATATTTGAAGCTGGCGGCTTTCATGGTCAACGCCCGTGGTACGGAACCGCAGTTTTTCCTGGAGGACTGGGAACGGCACGGCCGGGTGTCCCACTGGGAGGGAAAGGTGCAGACGAAGGCGCCGGATCTGGCCTATCATCAGGCGCACAAGCCGGTGCGGGAGCAGGAGGTGGCCATCGGGCACGCGGTGCGCGCCGTGTATCTGTACGCCGG
>JAEWSN010000132.1 GCA_023459915.1 Bacillota bacterium | reverse complement strand
GAAGTTAAGCTCTCCAGTGCTGACAATACTTGGTTGGAGACGACCTGGGAAGATAAGTCGTTGCCGGAATTTATACCAGCCCCTTGTGCCTAAAGCACGAGGGGCTGTTTTGCATTTCGGATTCATGATTTGCGGGCATTGTGAACAGAATGAAAATTGTTCATACGGGTATTGTGAACAGAATCAATGTCAAGGTTGCGTCAGACCGCATAAAGAGGATACACTTTGCATATTCCCTTACAAATTCCGGAGCATGCCGGCAACAGGAGGAGCGCAAATGGACAAGAGCCTTCGGTCCATCATGGACAAACGGGTGGCGAGAACCATGAAAAGTCTTCAGAAGAACAGGTTTGACGCGCGGTATGTTGAAACGTCCGCGGAAGCGGTCCAATGGGTATCCGAAATGCTTCCCGAGGGTGCGACCATTGCGTTTGGCGGTTCCATGACCTTGCAGGAGGCCGGCATCATGGACATGCTCAAGCAGGCACCGATCAAGCTCTGGGACCGGAACCAACCAGGGCTGACCCAGGATGAGGTCAAGGCCTGTTATCGCGCGGCGTTCTCCAGCGATTTCTATTTGTGCAGCTCCAATGCGATCACGGAGAATGGGGAGCTGTATAATGTCGACGGCAACAGCAACCGTGTGGCCGCCATGCTGTACGGGCCCGATCGGGTCATTGTGGTTGCCGGGATCAACAAGATTGTCACAGACCTGGCGGAGGCGGACATTCGCATGAAGACCATTGCGGCGCCTGCCAACGCCACCAGGTTGTCCTGCGCGACGCCCTGCGTGCAAACCGGACGTTGTGAAAACTGTCAAAGCGCGGCACGCATCTGTTGCAACACGGTTGTCATGGGACCGCAACGCCACGAGGGCCGTGTGACCGTGTTGTTGGTTGGTGAGGTACTGGGCTACTGAGCCTGGAGGCATCAACAGTGGGACTTCAACAAACGGGAGGGACGCATGAAACAGGTGTCCAACGGCAAACGATGGCGGCCGCGGAGAAATGCGACGGAAACAGACCGCGCAACAGCAATCCGCGATACGAACATCCATGAAGCGAACATCTGCGATACGAGCATCCATGAAGCGAACATCCGCGATGCGAACATCCGTGATGCGGCAACCCACCGTAAGGCGGCATGGCACTCGTTGCTGCGACATGCAGGCAGACTGCTGCTTGTTGTGCTGTTCCTCTGTCTGGCGGGAGGCGTGCTTCACATGACTGTGTTTCAGGGAGAACCGTCCACCATCCTGTGGTTTCCTGTCGACCAAACGGCAGCGCCAAAGACCGTGACGCCGGAGCAGGTGCCGACGCTGAAGAAAAATTCGGACGAGCCATTCCGTGTGCTGGTCTTCTCGGATATCCAGCTGGGCTTGAATCCGTTTGCCAACGCCCGCGCGATGCGCATGATGGATGCGCTGGTGGAGAAGACGGCACCGCACTTCATCATGACCACCGGGGACAATGGCGCCTTCGTGCACGCGAGCCCGTTGATTGGCCCGCTGATCCGTCGGTTTGAGTCCTACCAGGTGCCATGGGGAATCGTGTTCGGCAACCATGATGGCGAAGGCATCGCAAGCCGCAACTGGCTCGGATTGCAATACGAAAAAGCGGACAACAGCGTGTTCAGACGGGGGCCCTCGAATATCCACGGCGTTGGCAATTATGCGGTGACGCTGGAGAATTCGCAAGGAAAGCGGCTGTGCTCGTTCCTGATGCTTGATGCCAACGCAAGACGCGTGTATGCGGACGGCGTGGGATATGACACCATCTATCCGGATCAAATTGCCTGGTACAGCGACACCGTGCGCCGTCTGGATGCCGATGGCTCCGGCGCGCCACACCTGCTGTTCTTTCATATTCCCCTGCCGGAAATGGCGGCCGCAGCCGCGCCCTGGCTTGATGACGGTGCGCGGACCGCAGACATGGCTGCCGCCGTGTCAGGCGATACCGTGGCTGACAATGCCATGCCTGCCGGTGCCGTTTCGGATGGTTCCGGAACGGAGCCCTTTGGGGAAATGCGTGAAAAGGTCTGCTGTCCGCCGGTCAACAGCGGCATGTTCAAGGCCATCCGGGCCAGCGGCAGCGCCACCCACATTTTCAACGGCCACGATCATGTGAACAACCTGTCGGTGGTTCACGAAGGCATCCGCTTCACCTATGGGCTGAAAACCGGACCGTCCACCTATCATGACGGGGATCTCCAGGGCGGCACGCTGATCACGCTGCAGGAGGGCCTGACGGATGGGGTGCCGCTGGATGTGAAAATCGAGCATGTTTTCATGAATCCGTGAAGCTGATCCGTCCGGTATCTCCCATGTGGAACGGCAGCATGTGATATAATCCAATGGGAGAGGTTTCCGCGTCTCCCTTGTGTACGCGCGCTGACCCCCGCAATGGAAAGACCATTGCCCCCTGCGTGCCACCAGCTTGCAGCAGAAAGGATGAATCCGCATGAAACGTCGCATCCTCATCGTTGATGACGAACAGAACATCGTGGATATCTTGAAATTCAACTTGCAGAAGGAAGGCTTCGAGACACTCGAGGCCTATGACGGACAGCAGGGTCTGGCACTTGCGGAGAGCGAGAAGCCGGATCTCATCCTGCTCGATCTGATGCTGCCCGAAATGGACGGGTTCACGGTCTGCCGCCGCATCCGGCAAAACTCCCAGGTACCCATCCTCATGCTCACCGCCCGCGAGGAAGAGGTGGACAAGGTGCTGGGGCTCGAGCTCGGCGCGGACGACTATATCACCAAGCCGTTCAGCCCCCGCGAGCTGATGGCGCGCGTCAAGGCCAACCTGCGCCGAACCGTGGAAGAGCCGGTCCGCAAAAGCGACAATCCGGTCCTGCAAGGCGGGGATCTCGAAGTGGACCCGGTGCAGTACCAGGTCCGTCGTGACGGGGCGGTGCTCGAGCTGACTTTGCGTGAGTTCGAGCTGGTCAAATTCCTGCTCGAACAGCGTGGCCAGATTTTCACGCGCGAAAACCTGTTGGAAAAAGTGTGGGGCTATGAGTATTACGGGGATGTCCGGACCGTTGACGTAACGGTGCGACGCCTCCGCGAAAAGCTGGAACGGGAGCCGAGCCGCCCGGAATACATCCTGACCAAGCGCGGGGTGGGGTACTATTTCAACCCCAACCTGTAATCCAAAACGTCAGGGGGCCGTATGTTCTTTCGCAGCATCCAGTGGCGGCTCATCATGATCTTGTCGCTGATCACCTTTATTTTGCTGACCGTGGTCTGGGTTTTCCTGAACTACCAGGTGGAGCAGAGCTATTATGAAACCTTCCGGGAGGAAATTGCCAGCCGCTACGAGTCCTTTGACATCCAGGAGGACATCACGGTGGATGGGCTCCGGGAACGGCTGATCAGTGATCTGAGCATGGCAAGCCTCATTCTGGGTGACTATCGCAGTTTCACATTCATCAGCCGGCAGTCGGGAGAAATCCTGTATTCGTCGGATCCGGCCTGGCAGGACGCGTCGCGTCAGGCCCAGTTTCGGACGGCCATTTTTCAGTCGGTCAATCTTCTGGCGGTGCTCAATGGCGGGGAGGAAGGCACCCATTCGGGTGCAACCCGCACCCGGATGCAGAGCCTGGGAGATTTCTACGACTACGTCCGTGTGCAGCCCACCGCGAGCGGCGATGTCATCCTGTTCTTCAAGTACAGCCGTGATCGCGCGCTGGCGGTGCTGAACAATTTCAACCGCATGATCCTCACCAGCCTGGCCGTTGCGCTGATCGCCGCGCTCGGTATCGGCCTTGCGCTCTCGAGAACCATCACCCGCCCCATCAAGGACATCATGCACAAGGCCGAACGGATGACGGAAGGCGAATTCGGGCAGCTGCTGGAAGTCAAGTCCGGCGATGAGATCGGCAAGCTCACCAGCACGTTCAACTTCATGTCCACGCGGCTGAAGAACATGCTGACGGAAATTGCGGCCGAAAAAGGCAAGATGGAAACAGTGATCAACCACATGTCCGACGGCATCATGGCCTTCGATCGTTCAGGGCTGGCCATTCAGACCAACCAGGCCTGCTCGCTGCTGCTGTCGGGCATGGCGACCGGCAAGCGCCGGAAGTTTTCGGAAAGGCCGCTGCGCTTCGACGCGTTGTTTGAGGCGCTGGGCGCGCAGATCACCCTTGCCCAGGTGCTCGCGGAGGATCCGGCGGGCCGCAGGCCCATGGCGCTTGCGGTGGGGGAGCGGTTCATCCGCTTCCAGTTCGCGGTGTTTGCCGACGAGGCGGGCCCCCGGGGCGGCGTGATCATGGTGCTGCAGGACATCACGGAGGAGCACCGTCTGGAGAACATGCGGCGGGAGTTTGTGGCCAATGTGTCCCATGAGCTGCGCACCCCGCTGACTTCCGTGAAAAGCTACACTGAAACGCTGCTTGACGGCGCGGTGGAGGACAGGGAGGTCACCCTGCGCTTCCTGCAGGTCATCAACGACGAGACGGATCGCATGGTCCGCCTGGTCAAGGATTTGCTGCTGCTGTCCCAGCATGACAACGGGATTGAGCTCAAACGGGCCCCGGTGGATCCGGAGGAGCTGTGCCGCATTTGCACCGAACGGCTGCGGCACGCCGCGGGCGAGAAAGCGCAAACCCTTTCCCTGGAGCGGCTGCCGGGTCTGCCGGAGCCATTGCGTGTCGATGGCGACCGCGACCGGCTGGAACAGCTGCTGCTCAATATTGTGGGCAACGCGGTCAAGTACACGCCGCAGGGTGGCGCCGTTGCGGTCACGCTCGCGCCGGAGGAGGACAAGCTGGCCATCCGGGTTCGGGATACCGGCATCGGGATTCCGGAGAGCGATCTCGGCCGCGTGTTCGAACGCTTCTACCGGGTGGACAAGGCCCGCTCCCGCCAGCTCGGCGGCACCGGCCTGGGCCTGGCCATTGCCAAGGAAATCGCGGAGCTGCATGACGGCACCATTACCATCCGTTCCGTGGTGGGAGAGGGTTCTGAAATCACCGTCCTCCTGCCGCTGCTGCAGATCACCGAGGCACAGGCCGGGAATCCGGTGCCGACGTCAGTGGAGGCGTAGGCCGACATCGACGTAATAACGTAAACCCGTTGTCATGATTTTGTAATCGCTTTTCTGTATAATCAAAGTGTATCCATGTTGACAGAGCAACAGGGAGCGAAGAACCAATATTTCATCGGGAATCAACCGATTTCCAAGACCGGTCAGGGCGCCGCCGATTCAGACACGCCCGGCCATACGGAGTGACAAGATGACGAAGCGATTTATTTTCCTGCTGGTGCTGGTGCTGGTGCTGATTGCCAGCACATTGACCGCGCTCGCGGGAAATGAGGTTCCCGGTGTGGAGATCTCCCTCGTCGCCGAAGAAAAAACCCCGCCGACCATCACAACGCCGGGGGGCATTGCGTATTACGAAGAAAAGCATGCAGACGTCTTCTTCAATCCGGACAACACCTCGGAGGAAGACTTTTTGGTGACCCTGTCCGCAAGGCGGGATCCCCGTTCACCGGATCCGCTTCGCCACCTCATCACGGGCAGCGTGTTGCGCCCGCTGAACGATCAGCCCATCACCGCGGAAGACACGGTGATGCTGTTGCTGTACATCAAGCGCGACGGCGCGTTTGAGCCGATGACAACCATCGACAACAAATTGTTCCCCGACACGAACCTGGCCGCTTCGCCCACCCTGTTCTACACAAAGGTGCAGCTCGACAATCTGGGCAACGATCAGGTGAACGAGCTTCGCGTTGTCGCGTTCAGACAGAAGGACGCGGATCGTCTGGTACTGGGAGAAACCCTGCAAATCACCGACATGAAGGTGGTGGCGCGGGTCACCGGCTTTGAGCGGTTGCGCATCTTCGCCGGCGATCTGCAAAATATCGTCACAGACACCGCCCGATGAGCGGTGAGTCCTCCGGGCGAAACACATACGGAATGACAAATTGCATTGCAACAAATGGATAGGCGGAACGGAATGCGGAATGTCCGTCAGCTTGAAAAATGGAAGAACGGCCTGCTGATTGGCCTGGTGCTGATCAGCATGATACAGGTGGGGATACACTGGAATCGACAGATCCAGGTGCGTCCCTTTCGTTTGTTTGCCAGCTGGATCCGCACGGGAAACCAGCAGGTGGTCGATGAGCGGCTGCTGGCCATGCGCAAGGCGAGCTATGTCTCGCCGGTCCGCATCTCGGTTTCCGACGAGCTTTCCACCCGCTGGCAAATCGAACCCACCGCTGAAACCTGGCGAATGGCCTGGATGGATTTGCAGCAGCAGTATTTCCCGCTGATGGCCCAGGCCAAGCCCGACAAGGAACACGCCAGGGAGTTCTGGGAGCAGCTGCTCTTTTCCCGCAGGATGATGCTCTTCGAATTCGCCACACCGGTGCCCATGTCGCTGTTCTCCTGGGTGAGTGACGCCTCCGGCACCCGCAAGGGCCTGTTGACCGAACCACTCCCCCCCATTGAGCAGATTGCCATTGTGCCAACCGAGAACATCAACGCCACCATCAACACCCTCTATGTGCTTGCAGGAGATCGGGTGTACCGGTTCTCCCTGAACGTGCCGGCCGATGCGCTGGCCAAGAACTGGTATGTGATGGACCAGACAACGCTCGATGAGGGGAACAACCGGCAAATGGCCCTGATTGCGGGCAAGTACGGGCTGAGCACGGTGCGCCGGGGAATGCTGGTGCTCGATGACGAGATTCCGCTGCAGCTTTCGTCCTATGAAGCGGTGCTGCCCGCGGCCATTCCGGAGGTCTTTTCGCCGGAAACGCTGCAACCCTTGCAGGAAAGCATCCTGCTCAGCCGAAAGGACAGCCTGCTGACCCGACTGGATGAACAGACGGGCGAGGTGACGTTTTCAGACATGGAGAATGTGTTTCGTATCAACGGGCAGGGACTGTTGACCTACCGGTACATGTCGCAACCGGCGGAAGCGGCGGCGGATATGACCGCAGCATTTCGCCAGGCGGTGGTGTTTCTGGACGAGCGGCGGCGGCTGCTCGGCGATGCGGAGCTGCTGCTGACCGAGGTGGTGCCGCTGGAATCGCCGGCGGGCGCATATGTCTTCCACTTCTCCTATCGTGTGGACGGCCGTCTCGTGACCGCGCTGGACGCGGACGGGCAGTCGCGGCCGCCGGTGTCCGTCACGGCGGTCAACACGCGGGTTCTTGCCTGCGACTGGTCCATCCGGAGCTTCTCTCCGGTGTCGTCGGACGGGTGGAATGTGTTTTTCATTGACCTGTACAACGAGCTGCTGGGGTTGTACCCGGACCTGACACAGAAAGAGTCGGCGCTTTCGTTTGTACGGACCGGCTACCGGTTCCGGATGGATCTGATCGGGGACCAGATGTCTCCCCAGTGGCAGTTTCATACGGAAACGGACATCCGGTTTCTCCCCATGCGGAAGGAGGCGGCTTGATGGATTGGCGACATGCCAAAACTCTCCTGATTGTGCTGCTTTTTCTGCTCAATCTTTTTCTTGGCGGCACCCTGCTGTACGCGAACACGCCGGGCAGGGGCAGCGCGGAATACAACGCGCACGCGGAGGGCATCCTGCGTGAGCGGGCATTGATTTATGAGGGCAAGTGGCCCAAGGCGCCGGATGAAACGGGCATGCTCCAGTTCGAGAACGAAATGCCTTCTCCGGACAAGCTGCTGGATCTTCTGATGGCCGATGCCTCCGTTTCCCAGGACGAATCGGGGCTGCGCACCTACCGCATGGGCAGCCGTGTGATGACGGTGGGAGCCGAGGCGGGGCGCAATCCGGTGGTGGTGTATCGCGACGATCAGGCAGGATATGTGATGGATGTCGCGACGTCGGAAGCCCGGAATCGTGACATCTCCGCCTTGTTGCGCGACATCGGGTTCGGTTCATACCGGTTGCGCCTGGACAAGGAGGAGCAGACGGCGGAAGGGTTGTGGCTCACCTATGTCCAGCCCTGTCAGCAGGGGTTGTTGTTCGACAACCAAATCAGGATCCGTTTGGCGGGCAATGGCCTGTCCGCGCTCGAAATCCGGTTTCACCCCATCGGCCAGATGATGTCTCCGGCCGGCGGCGGGACAGGTGCGGTGCTCACCGCACAACAAGCCCTGATTCTCTCCCCGCTGCGGGGGCCGTTGACCTTTGTGGACATTTCCTTTGGCTGGGGGCAGGGCGATGCCGGCGAGCTGTATTACAGTCCGGTGTGGCGGCTGATGACCGAGCATGGGGAGGAAATGCGGCTGGACGCGTATACCGGTGTCCTGCTCTCGCCGTGACAGGCGGGACGTTGGGTGGAATCTATCCCCGGTGGGCGCTTCGTGATATAATGCGGGGTAGACCCCAGTTGGGTCACAACAGAAGCATTGCCGGTCCGGAATCTCTCCCAACGCGGAGAGAAGTGCATGCCTGCCTGCAATGAATGGGAAACCCCGACTCCCGGCCGATTCGCGGCGCGGTACGCGGGGAAATGAGTGAAAGCAGGTGGCGCTTTTGGAAAAGTTGATGATACAGGGCCAGCGGCCGCTCCGCGGCGAGGTGACGGTCAGCGGGGCGAAGAACGCGGCATTGGGCGTGCTGCCCGCCGCGTTGCTGGTCAGCGATGTCTGCACCATCGAAAACGTCCCGGATATTCTGGACATCGCGCGCATGAAGGGCATCATGGCCTCTCTCGGCGTGGTGTTCGAGGATCTCGGCAATGACGTGGTTCGTGTGGACACCCGGCATGTCACCGCCTGTCAGGCGACCGGTGACGACATGAACCGGCTGCGGGCCTCCTATTATCTCATGGGTGCCATGCTGGGCCGCTGCGGCGAGGCCGTGGTGCTGTTTCCCGGTGGCTGCGATTTCGGCAACCGGCCCATTGATCAGCATTTCAAGGGGCTCGAGGCGCTCGGCGCGGTGACCAGCATTGACCACGGACGCATCCATCTCAAGGCGGAGAAGCTTGTCGGCGCATCCATCTATCTCGACGTTGTCAGCGTGGGAGCCACCATCAACATCATGCTGGCCGCGGTGCGGGCCGAAGGCACCACCACCATCGAGAACGCCGCCAAGGAGCCGCACATCGTCGACATCGCGAACTTTCTCAACGCGCTTGGCGCCGACATCAAGGGCGCGGGCACGGACATCATCAAAATCCGCGGCGTGACGGAGCTCAAGGGCGGCGTCACGCACAGCATCATCCCCGACCAGATAGAGGTCGGCACATTCATGATCGCGGCGGCAGCCACCGGAGGGGATGTCACCATCCACAATGTCATCCCCAAGCACATGGAATCGCTTTCCGCGAAGCTGCTGGAGATGAATGTTTCCGTCATCGAGGGCGACGACAGCATCCGGGTCATGGTCAACGGCCCGCTGACCCGCGCCAATGTCAAAACCCTTCCCTATCCCGGCTTTCCCACGGATCTGCAGCCGCCCATGGCGGTGCTGCTCACCCAGGCGGCCGGCGTGTCCACCATCACGGAAGGCATTTACGAGAACCGGTTCAAGTACATGGAGGAGCTCTCCCGCATGGGCGCGGCGGTGCAGGTCAACGGCAACACCGCGATGATTGAGGGTGGCAGGCCGTTGTCCGGCTGTCCCATCCGCGCGCTCGATTTGCGGGCCGGCGCGGCCTGTGTCCTGGCCGGGCTGGTCGCGGAGGGCACCACCGAGATCGGCAATGTCCCATACATCGATCGCGGGTATGAGAATCTGGTGGAAAAGCTCACGCGGCTCGGCGCGGACATCCACCGTGTCAAAACCGCGGATCGGGAGTTGCTGGCATGATGAAACTGGTCAGCCTGTTCAGTGGCTCCAGCGGCAACGCCATCTTTTTTTCAGATGGGGAAACCCGGGTGCTCATTGACGCAGGTGTTTCCGGAAAGCGCATTGAGGCGGCACTCAAGGAAATCGGAGAGCCTCCGGCCGGGCTGAACGCCATTCTGGTCACGCATGAGCACAGCGATCACACCAGCGGCATCGGTGTGCTGGCGCGCCGCTACAAAATTCCCATCCATGCAAGCCATGGCACCTGGGATGCCCTGGGCAGCCTGCCCGGCAAACTGCTGCCGGATCAACAGAAGCGTTTCGTTCCCGGAGAACCCTTCAAAATTGGCAGCATCACGGTTGAACCCTTTCCCATTCCGCATGACGCGGCGGAGCCGGTGGGTTATTCCCTGCTCGCAAAAACGCGGAAAATCACCGTGGCCACTGACCTGGGACACATGAACCGCACCTTGCTGCGCAGTCTTGAGGGCAGTGACGTGGTGCTGCTTGAATCCAATCACGACATCGGGATGCTGCGCATGGGCCGGTATCCCTGGCCACTGAAACAGCGGATTCTGGGCGAGCACGGGCATCTTTGCAACGAGATGGCCGGCAAGGTGGTGGCCCATCTGGTGCAGCAGGGCACCCGCTGCATTTTGCTCGGTCATTTGAGCAAGGAGAACAACTTCCCCGAATTGGCGTTCCAGACCACCTGCAACGCCCTGGCGGAGAAGAACCTGACGCCGGGAGAGCAATTCTTTCTGGAGGTGGCCGGGCGCGACAGAACCAGCAGCATTGTCTGGATGGATGGGGAGCGTGTGTGGCTGGAGGAACCCGGCTTTCGGGGATTGCCGCCGGAACAGATGGGGCTCGGCGGACTGGACAGCCTTGAGGCGGTGTCCCATGCAGATTGAGATCGCGGCGGTCGGCAAACTCAAGGAAGCGTACTGGCGGGACGCCCAGCAGGAATATGTGAAGCGGCTGTCCCGGTTCGCGCAGACCCAGGTGCTCGAAGTCGCCGAGGAACGGCTGCCGGACAACGCCTCCCCCGCACAGGAGGCCCAGGGGCGCGACCGGGAGGGCGAGCGCCTTCAAAAGGCGGTTGCCAAAGGCACCCTGATGATTGTGCTTGACTTGAACGGAAAGGCCTTGTCCTCCACGGAGCTGGCCGACAAGTTCAGGGAATGGACCCTGGCCGGCCACAGCACGTTTTCCTTTGTCATCGGCGGTTCCACCGGCTTGTCCGAGGCGGTGACCGCTGCCGCCGATTTCCGCCTGTGCCTTTCCCGCATGACCTTTCCCCATCAGCTGGCCCGCGTGCTCGTGCTTGAACAGGTGTATCGCGCGATGAAAATCAACGCGCATGAGACCTATCACAAATAGCTTTGCCACGGGCAGTTCGGCTATACGGCAACCTGGCGCGGGGGAGTGGCTCGTGCCGTGATATAATGGGGGAGTGGTGTACAAAAACAGGTACATGAATGCCCACGGCTGAAAGGTGGAATCCCCAATTCATGAGAGTAAACGGTGAAACAGACGGCATCCGGCAATCCATTCTGGAAACGCTGGACGCGTTATACGACATACGAATCCCGCAGGATCAATTGTGGACGCGGGAACTGCTCGATATTCTGGCAACGGTCACAACCCAGATCAACCGGGAAATCGCCCTGTACATCGACCGCAAGGGACGCATCTCCGATGTGGCGATCGGGGACAGCAAGACGGTCGCCCTTGGCGAGGTCGAGGGCAAGCGCAGCGGCCGCCGGTTGTCGGGCATCCGTTGCATCCACACGCATCCCGAGGATTTCGGCATGCTTTCTGCTGTGGATGTCAGCTCCCTGCGACAACTGCGGCTGGATGCCATGGTTGCCGTCGGTGTGCGCGCGGGAGAGGCCAAGGAGCTGTTCGTGGGCGTCGCCTCGCCGGTGCGGCCGGAGGAGACGGACGTTCTGGGACCCTATTCCCCGGACAAGACGGACTTCACGGCGTTGCTCGAATGCATCGACGATGCCGACCAGGCGCTCCGGGAGCGGATGCAGACCCAGGAGCAGGAAGCCGAGCGCGTGGTGCTTGTGGGCATGAAGAGCCGGGACAACCGCCAGCTCAACGGCGCCGGGGAATCCGAGGTGTCGTTTGCCGAGCTCGAGGAGCTGGCCGTGACGGCCGGCGCGGTCGTGGTCGGCAAGGTGATGCAGATGAAGGATGTCCGCAACGCGGCCACCCTCATCGGCC
This sequence comes from Bacillota bacterium, assembly GCA_023459915.1. Classification (GTDB taxonomy): domain Bacteria; phylum Bacillota; class Clostridia; order DSM-8532; family DSM-8532; genus JAEWSN01. Next base: position 7,756 of record JAEWSN010000132.1, on the reverse strand, counting down.
AGGGAAAAATGGAGGAGCTGCGGCTGGCTGTCCAGGCGCTGGAAGCAGACGCGATCATCTTCGATGAGGAGCTTTCCGGCGCGCAGCTGCGCAACATCGAAGCGCTGACCGGGGTCAAGGTGCTCGACCGCACCAGCCTCATTCTCGACATTTTTGCCCAGCGGGCGCGATCCCGCGAGGGGATTCTGCAGGTGGAGCTCGCACAGCTGGAATACCGGCTGCCACGGCTCACCGGCATGGGCACGTCGATGTCCCGCCAGGGCGCCAGTCTCGGCGGGGGGCTTGGCACGCGCGGCCCCGGCGAGAGCAAGCTCGAAACCGACAAGCGGCACATCCGTTCCCGCATTGCGGCGATCAAGAGCCAGCTTGACGACGTGCGACGCCAGCGCGGTGTGCTGCGCAGCGATCGCAAGCGGTCCGGCATTCCGGTGGTTTCCATCGTCGGCTACACCAATGCCGGCAAATCCACCTTGCTCAACGCGCTCACGGACGCGGGCGTGCTGGCGGAAAACAAGCTCTTTGCCACGCTCGACACCACCACACGCCGCATCACCATGCCCAATGGCGAGCCGGTGCTGCTCATCGACACGGTCGGCTTCATCCGCAAACTGCCCCATCATCTGCTCGACGCGTTCAAGTCCACGCTCGAGGAGGTGGTCCAGTCCGATCTCATTCTCATCGTGGCCGACGCGGCCGATCCGCAGGTGGCCGATCATGTGCGCATCGTGGATGAAATTCTGGCAGAGTTGGGTGCGGGGGAAAAGCCAGCCATGGTGGCCTTGAACAAGACGGACCGCGTAGAGTTGGACGACCGCATCCCGCTGTCACGGGAAGACCGGCCCGTGGTGATGATATCCGCGAAAACCGGCGAGGGGTTGCCGGAGTTGCAGACCCGAATTGAAAACCTTGTGTTCTCCTCGCGACGGCGCCAATGGTTCCTCATTCCCTACACCGAGCCGGCCCAGCTGGCCTGGCTGCATGCCAATGGCAAGGTGTGCCAGACCGAATACGGGGAAACCGGCACACTGGTGGAGGCCGAGCTCGAAGCCAGCCGCCTGCATGCCGTGGAGGCGTATCTGGCCGAACCGCCGACTGCGGGGTAGTGGTCGCCCGGGATGTTCGATGTGTTGAAAGGAGTTGAGCATGAGCGCATTTCAGGCTGCAGCCAATGGTTCAGGCAATGGCGGGTTCAACGGACTGGGCATGAACCTGGGCAACCTGTCCCGGTTGTCCCAGGCAAAAACACGATCCATCAGTCCCGAGAATTTTGACGGCGCCAAGGGCGGCGGTGCCCGGGCCACGGAGGGAACCGGCGCAAACTGTGCCCGCGATCTGGGAATAGGCTGGAAGCTTTCGCCATCCGTTGTCATCAAGCCGGGGGAGACCTTCCCGGTTGCCGACATCACCGGGAGCGGTGCCATCCAGCAGATTTGGATGACCCCGGCCGGCGACTGGCGGCGCAACATCCTGCGCATGTACTGGGACGGGCAGGAACAGCCTTCGGTGGCATGTCCCGTGGGAGATTTTTTTGCCAGCGGGTGGGGTTCCTGGGCGCAGCTATCCTCCCTGGCCGTCTGTGTCAATCCCGGCAGTGCCTTCAACTGCTATTGGGAAATGCCCTTCCGCAAGCAATGCCGCATCACCATGACCAATCTCAGCGACAAGGACATGGTGCTGTATTACCAGATCAATTACACCCTCACGGATGTGCCGGAGGACTGCGCATATTTCCATGCCCAGTTCCGCCGCGTGAACCCGCTGCCGTACAAGGAAGTCGTCACTATCCTTGACGGGATGCAGGGCCAGGGCCAGTATGTGGGAACCTATCTGGCTTGGGGCGTCAACAACACCGGTTGGTGGGGAGAAGGCGAAATCAAGTTCTATCTCGATGGCGACAAGGCGGATCCCACCATCTGCGGCACCGGGACGGAGGACTATTTCTGCGGGTCCTACAATTTCGAGAACCAGGAGACCCATCAGTACCAGGCGTTCACCACGCCGTATGCAGGGCTTCACCAAATCATCCGGCCGGACGGCGTCTACCGTTCCCAGACGCGCTTTGGCATGTACCGCTGGCACATCACCGATCCCATCCGGTTCGATACGGATTTGCGGGTGACCATCCAGGCATTGGGTTGGCGCAGCGGTGGCCGGTATCTGCCCCTGCAGGATGACATCGCGTCGGTGGCCTATTGGTACCAGACCCTGCCCACCGCACCATTTCCCGAACTGCCGGACGCGGATGCGCTGGAAGTGATTTGATCGGGGGCGGCCATCGTCGCTGTTGCAGATCCAGCATCGGGGCGCCGTTGCAGGCCTCCCCCTTCGGACCGCCATTGCATATCTCCCTTCAGGTCGCCGTTTCAGACATCCCTGCGGGCTGTTTTCAGACATCCCTGCGGGCCTGCGTGACACGCGTGCCAAAATGAGGACTGCCCCTGCGGGCCTTCCTGTTATATACTATTGCGGTGGTGCTTCCTGTCCAAACGGCTGTCATTTGGGCCGTTGTGGTATCCGGACACCTGACGGAACCGGTTCTGACAGGGCGCGGCGGAGCAGGCGGCTGCGCGCATTGGCACTTCGTCACGCTGCAGTGTGATACATCTGAAAGGAGACGGTAGCATGGAACGACTTATCGGCACGACCTCGAGAGGAATTCGAACCCCCATCATCAGAAAAGGGGACGATATCGTCCAAATCGTTGCGGACAGTGTGCTGACAGCCGCCGGCCAAGACGGGTTCAGCCTTGGCGACAGGGATGTGATCGGTGTCACGGAAGCGGTCGTGGCACGCGCGCAAGGCAACTACGCCACCGTGGACCAGATTGCCGCGGACGTGAGACGGAAATTTCCCGGCGATGTGCTGGGCGTTATTTTCCCGATCCTCAGCCGCAACCGCTTCGCCATGTGCCTCAAGGGCATCGCCAAGGGCGCGAAACGCATTGTGCTGATGCTGAGCTATCCGTCCGACGAGGTGGGGAACCATCTGGTCGATTTGGATCAACTCGACGAGAAGGGGATCGATCCCTACCGGGATGTGCTGACCGAAGCGCGGTTCCGGGAGCTGTTCGGCAGCCGGAAGCACACATTCACCGGCGTGGACTACATCACCTATTACAGGGAACTCATTGAACAGACCGGTTGCGAGGCCGAGGTCATTCTGGCCAATGACTGCAAGGCCATACTGGCCCATACCGATCAGGTGGTATGCTGTGACATTCACACCCGCCACCGGACGAAGCGGATTCTCAAGGCGGCGGGCGCGGTGCAGGCGCTGGGCCTCGACGAGCTGCTGACCGAATCGGTCGATGGCAGCGGGTTCAATCCGGACTTTGGGCTGCTTGGCAGCAACAAGGCCACGGAAGAAACCGTGAAGCTGTTCCCGCGCGACGGCAAGCCCGTGGTGGAGGGGATCCGGCAGGTGATTCTTGAAAAGACGGGAAAGCATGTGGAAGTCATGATTTACGGCGACGGCGCGTTCAAGGATCCCGTGGGCAAGATTTGGGAACTGGCGGATCCGGTGGTGTCGCCGGCCTATACCGATGGCCTCGAAGGGCAGCCCAATGAGGTGAAGCTGAAGTATCTGGCGGACAACAATTTTGCGGATTTGTCGGGTGATGCCTTGAAGCAGGCCATTTCAGGCTACATCAAGGCCAAGGACGGCGATTTGGTCGGCAAGATGGTGTCCCAGGGCACCACGCCCCGCCGCCTCACCGATTTGCTGGGGTCCCTGTGCGATCTCACCTCCGGCAGCGGCGACAAGGGCACCCCGGTGGTGCTGGTGCAGGGTTATTTCGACAACTATACGGATTGACGCGGGACTGGCGCACGACTGGCGCGGGATTGGCTCGGCATGTTGCATTTCCATTGCATCCGTGGCGAATCTCTTGCGAAAATGGCTGTCAATGTCGATAATAAGGTGTGCGGGTGTTCCGGCTCATGCGCATCATGATGCCGTGAGCACCTGCCGCACAGGCCCGTGTGGTGGAATGGCAGACACATGGGACTTAAAATCCCCCGGTCGCGAGGCCGTGCCGGTTCGAGTCCGGCCACGGGCACCAGAAAGAGCTGGCAGGGTTTCGTTGGAATCTTGCCGGCTCTTTTTTCATACCCAGTGTTTGCGGGGAGGGGAGCCTGTTTGGGAACGGCCACAGGAAGCGGCGGCGACAGACACAAGGAGTGGGTACATGACAAGAAAAACAGCGACATGGCTGATCACGGCGGCATTGCTGTGCGCGGTCATCGCGTCACCGATACAGGCAGGGGCGGCACCGGTGGTGTCCGCACAGGCAATGGCGGATGTCCCCCCAACACACTGGGCGGCCGAAAGCATTGAATATGTGCTGGCGGAGGGGTATTTCATCGGGACGGCCAACGGCACCTTCGCGCCGGATGCCGTCATGAGCCGGGCCATGCTGGCCCAGGTGCTTTACCGGCATGCCGGGGAACCGGCGGTGCAGGGGCGTTCGAGGTTTTCGGATGTCGTGTCCGGAGCCTGGTACGAAAAGGCCATGATCTGGGCGGATGCGGCCCAGTTGTTTGCGGGCTGGTTGACCGGTGGAGAAGCCATTTCCCCGGATGAAGTGGTGCAGCGGAGTGAATTTGCCGTGATGATGCGCAATTACACCCGTTCCCTTGGCAAGGAGACCCATCTGGATGCCGATGTGGCAGACACGGCGTACGTGGACATGACGTGGGCGTCGTTTGGCGACCACCAGGCGAACTGGCATGAGATTTCAACGGCCATGCTGGGGTGGGCTGTTCCCGTCGGCATTCTCCATGGCACAGGCGTCAACACCATGAGCCCGTTTCGTGAAATCCGGCGCTCGGAAGTCGCCGCCATGCTGCATCGGTTTGATGTGCAGGTGATGGCCCCGTCAGCGCAGGAAGGCAGTGTGGAGAACGCCACTGTGGAGCACCCCGTCGTGGAGGCGCCGGCACCGGACCCCTCTCCAGCGCCCGCACCCAACCCTGCACCCACTTCCGCGCCCGCTCCTGAACCCACCCCGATACCCACCCCCGCGCCCACGCCTGACCCAACCCCGGTTCCCGCCCCCACGCCATCCACCGCCGAAACCGATTTGCGACGGATGGCGGAAGAAGTGGTGCGGCTGGTCAACCAGGAGCGCGTCAGTCGGGGTCTGACCCCGCTGGTCATGGACGAGCGTGCCATGCAGGCGGCGCAGATACGCGCGGAAGAGGTGTCCGGCACATTCGACCATGTGCGCCCGGACGGACGCAGCTGCTTCACCGCGCTTGATGACGCCGGGATTGACTATCGGGCGGCGGGCGAAAACATCGCGTTGGGACAGACCACGGCACAGCAGGTGGTCGCGGCCTGGATGAACTCTCCCAGTCACCGGGACTCCATGCTCAGTGAGCGGTACACGCTCACGGGGGTCGGGTATTCCCGGACGCACGGGTGGGCGCAGGTGTTTGTTGGGGTCTGACCCCATTTGACAATCCCCGGCACACGTCGTATACTCTCTTCAACCCCAATGCCGGGCCTTGTGCCGGGCATCAACCGAATAGGGCAAAAGCGCGGACAGGAAAGAGTAGTGTCTCACACCGCACCACAGAAAGCAGCCGGCAGATGAGAGGCGCGTGCAGGCGAAACATGAATACCTCCTGGAGCTTCACTCCGAACCATTTCCCCGTCCATGAACGGCCGCGGCCGGAACACGCCGCCGCATCCATGCCGCAGGGGAATGCAGTAGGCGGTGACGGATGCTCGCACACGTTATCGTGCAAAGGGTATACCCATGCGGGTGGCGTTTGGCCGCCGATGCGTGTCGTACCCGATGAGGCGGGCCGCGTGAGCGGTGCGCAAAGCAAGGTGGTACCACGGGAGCAGGCTCTCGTCCTTCAGGAGATGAAGGACGGGGGCTTTTTTGTGCGATCCCGTGGGATTGCGCGGTTGCGCCCGTCCCTCTCCTGTGTCGCGTCCGGATGCCGGGTCGCGGCAAAGCCTGCCACTTTGCGACAGGAGGAGACGCATCATGAAAGCAGGGAAGACACAAACAGGCGCCGGGATGTCCGTGGAGGAACAGGTGCGCATCATCACCAAGGGGGCCAGTCTGGTGGTGGATGAGCAGACACTGCGGCAGAAGCTGACGGAGGCGCAAGCCGAGGGCCGTCCGCTCATCGTCAAACTGGGGCTGGACCCCAGCGCGCCGGACATCCACCTGGGGCACGCGGTGGTGCTCCGGAAAATCAAGCAGCTGCAGGATCTCGGGCATGAGGTGGTCATCATCATCGGAGATTTCACCGGGAGAATTGGAGACCCCTCCGGGAAGTCAAAAGGGCGGAACGCCCTGTCGGAGGCACAGGTGCGCGAGAACGCGCGCACCTATTTTGAACAAATCTTCAAGGTGCTCGACAAGCGGCACACCACAGTCCGGTACAACAGTGAATGGCTTTCCCAACTGCATTTCGAGGAGGTGCTGCGCCTGGCCGCCACCACCACGGTGGCCCGGATGCTGGAACGCGACGACTTCAAAAACCGGTTCGACCACAGCACCCCCATCGGCCTGCACGAGTTTTTCTACCCCCTGATGCAGGCCTACGATTCGGTGGCGCTCAAGGCGGATATCGAGCTGGGTGGCACGGATCAAACCTTCAACATCCTGATGGGGCGCACCCTGCAGAAGGCCATGGGCCAGCCCCAGCAGGTGGCCCTGTTCATGCCGCTGCTCGAGGGACTTGACGGCGTGGAGAAGATGAGCAAGAGTCTGGGCAACTACATCGGGGTGTTCGAACCGGCCGAGGTGATGTTCAAAAAAGTGATGGAGGTGCCGGACGCCCTGATTCTGCGGTATTTTGAGCTGGCTACGGACGAGCATCCGGATCGCATTGAGGCGATTGGACAGGCGTTGGCGGCGGGACGCAACCCGCGCGATGTGAAGCTGGAATTGGCGGACATCATCACGCGCCTGTACCACACCGGGGAAGAGGCAGGGGCGGCCAGACGCTACTATGAAACGGCATTCAGCCGCAAAGCCATCCCGGATCAGGTGCCTGAGCTGGTTGTGCGGTTCCCGCTGAATCTGCAGGAGTTGGTGCCGCAATTGGTTGCCGCGGGGATGGTCAAGAGCAACGCGGAGTTTCGCCGGTTGTTGTCCCAGGGCGGGGTGCAGCGCAACGGGGAGCGGCTGGAAGACCTGGCGGCGCTGGAGCTCCCCCTGGCCTCCGGAGATGTGCTGCGCCTGGGGAAAAAGGTGTTTGTGCGGGTGGTGGTCGCGGCGACAGCCCCGGAGGAATGATCTGCCAAGGCGGACACCTGCGTTTGCGTCAGGCGTCCGCTTTCCAGATGCTGCGAAGCGGGGAGAGGGACAGGTTGGAGACGGTGGCGCCGCCGCCTTCGGCCTGTACCTCCAACCGGGCCAGGTTCGCGTCCAGACAGTGGCCTTGCGACAGCCAGGCGCTGCCGTTGTCCAGGTACAGTTCCATGGCATGCCGGTCCACAATCAGGCGCAGGGAAAGAATGTGGTCCGTGAGGGGCAGGGGCGCGGTGGCGCCCAGAAAGCGCAGTTCCCGCGCCTGCGGATCAAGCGTCAGGGTCGCCCCAAAGAGCGAAAGTGATACCATTGTCGTTTCAACATCCCAGGACAGTGAACAGGCGATGTCGTATGGGGCCACCGCAAGCGGCAGGCGCAGCGGGGCGTCGGGCGTCAGGGTGGCGGCGGGCACCTCCGTGGTTTGCAGGCGCAGGGATTCGAATTCACGGATGGGCCATATGCACAGGACCGGACCATGGG
>JAEWSN010000131.1 GCA_023459915.1 Bacillota bacterium | reverse complement strand
ATGTACGGATCGTAGCCAATCACGTCCATGCCCACGCCCTTGAGCTTGCGGGCCACGATGGCGCCGATTTTGCCAAGCCCGATGACACCGGCGGTTTTGCCTTCGAGTTCCTCACCCACAAAACGGTTGCGGCGGAAGTCATTGCACTTGGCGGCGTGGTGTGCCGGGGCGACATTGCGGAACACGGCAAAAATCAGCGCGACACTCATTTCCGCGGCGGCCATGAGGTTGCCCTCGGGCGTGTTGACCACTGTGATGCCACGACGGGTGCAGGCCGGCACATCGATATTGTCCACGCCGTTGCCGGCACGTCCCACCACCTTGAGGTTCACGCCTGCATCGATGATGTCCTGGCGCACTTTTGTGGCCGAACGGACAATGATGCCGTCGTACTGGTCGATGATTTTCAGCAGCTCCTCATGGGCAATGCCGAAGGGTGTGTCGACCTCAATGCCCTTGGACTTGAGATAATCGATCCCATTGGCGGACATCTTGTCGGTTACGATGATTTTTGGCATGTCTCTTCCTCCTGTCGTTCACCTGGCGTGTGGGTTGCAAAGCGTACCGCGGGGGCACCGCGCAAACAGGGTACAAAAAAAGCCAAACTGCCGTTTGACTCCGGATGGACGTATGCCTCGCGCGCTTCCTTGCGCGGAACAACTCCCTCTGTCCTTTTGCCTGAGAGTTGCATCCTGGCGCCGGCGCTGCCGCCTTGACCGGGACTTGCCCCTTCGGCGCCGTTCCATAGGAAACGGTCTCTCCAGAGTGCCGTCCGTTCGGGGTCCTTTTGCCTGCGAGATTCGCTCCGTCGGCGGACGCTGCCGCGCCACTCTTCCCCGAACATCAACCGGATTGTGTCTTGTGTTGCGTTGTCCCCATTATATCGCAGGGTTTTTCGTTGTCAACACATGTTTGTGAATCGGTTGTCAATAACAATCCCAACCAGGCTTCCCCCAACGGTTTCCAGAGATGGGGATGATTCCTCTTGCCAAGCGCAAAACATTTGGTATAATTATTATTGTCTGGTGATAATACTTGTTTCTATATTCAGACAGACAGTCATTCCTTCCCCGCGCCGGCCGGTCCGGCCGGATCTCGCCGCCACGCAGCAAAGGAGGCCATGATGCCGGGAAAACATCAGGATTTCAGGATTTATGAGGAGAACGGACGCCGCATCGTCAGGGGGCTGGGCGGATACCCGGCCGAACCGCAGCAGGATTTGCGCGCGCTGGTCCGCTTCAGTGCCGAGAAATACGGAGACGCTACAGGCTTCAAGTTCCGCGCCGCGGATGGCGGCGTGGAAACCCGTTCATACCGCCGGTTCGCCGCGGACATCGACGGGTTGGGAACCGCCCTGCTGCAAAACGGCATGGGTGGCCGGCGCATCGCCATCATCAGCGAGAACCGCTATGAATGGAGCGTCGCCTTCTTTTCCATCGTCAATGGCACGGGTATTGCCGTCCCACTGGACAAATACCTGCCCAAGAACGAGCTGATCCATCTGCTGCAGCGCGGCCGGTGCGAGGCCCTCTTCTTCTCAAACAACTACCTGGAGATGGTGCGCGAGATCGCCGACGAGGGAAACACCCCCGTGAAACATTTTCTCTGTCTGGACACACTGACAGAAGGCGCGAAGGCGGGAACCGCGGACATATCCGACATCCACGCATGGATCCGTGCCGGCCGGGAAGCACTGGCCGAAGGCGATCGCCGGTTTGTGGACACCCCCATCGACCGGGAGACGCTGTCCATTCTGCTGTTCACCTCCGGCACCACCAGCCTGTCCAAAGGGGTCATGCTCTCCCACAGGAACATCGTGGCCAATCTTGCCTCCATCCACGCCTGCATCAAGCTCGACAGCCATGACACCCATCTGTCCCTGCTGCCCTTGCACCACACATTCGAAAACACCATCGGACAGATGCTGATGATTCAAAGCGGGGCCTGCATCGCCTATTGTGAAGGCATCAAGCACGTGGCGGACAACATCCGGGAGTTCGGGGTCACGGTGCTGGTCGCAGTGCCCGCGATCCTGGAGGCCATTTACCGGCAGGTACAGCTCGGCATCGACAAGTCCGGCAAGCGCAAGCTGCTCAACGCGCTCATGACGGTGTCGGACGGGTTGCGGCGCCTGGGCATCGATGTGCGCCGCAAGCTGTTCAAGAGCATTTTTGAAAAACTCGGACCCGGCCTGCGGCTTGCGGTTTCCGGCGCCGCGCCGCTCGATCCGGAGGTCATCCGCGGGTTCGACCGGCTGGGGCTCATTGTCTACCAGGGCTACGGACTCACGGAAACCTCGCCCGTGGTCGCCGCAAACAACGACTTCATCAATGTGTTCGGGTCCATCGGCCATCCGGTGGCGGACGTCGAGGTCACCATCGACAACCCGGACGCCAACGGCATGGGAGAAATCCTCACCCGTGGTGAGAATGTCATGCTGGGATACTACGAAAACGATGAGGCCACAAGGGAAGTGATGGAACCCGACGGCTGGTTCCACACCGGCGACCTCGGCACCATCGACCAAAACGGCGTCATCCGGATCACGGGGCGCGCGAAATCGATGATCGTCCTGGCCAACGGGAAAAAGGCTTTCCCAGAGGAATTCGAAATGCTGCTGGCCAACATCACGGGCGTGAGGGATGCCTTCGCCTGGGGCTACCGGACCGCGGACGGCGGCGTGCAAATCTGCGCCAAGCTGGTGCGCGACAAGGATGCGCTCAAGGCGGCCAATGACGGCGTGATGCCAACGGACGAAGCCTGCGCGGCCATCTTCGAGCAGGCCATCCGGGAGATCAACACCACCCTGCCCCAATACAAGATGATCCGGTATTTTCTGGTGACCGACACGGAACTGGTGAAGACCACCACGCTCAAGGTCAAGCGCTCCGTGGAGGAAGCCGCCATCGCGGCCTGGCTGGACAAGCAGGGCCTGGACATGCGAAAGGCCTCCGGCCTGCTTGTGTGACAGGCATCCCGCAACCCGGCCGGAGCCGCATCACCCCACCGAATGCTTCTCCACAAGAGAAGATGCCTGTGCGACGGTGGATCTCCTCCCCCTCATCGCACAAGCACCCTCATTGTCATCCCGCGCGCCACCACCGGTGGCGGCGCGGGTTCTTTTTTTCAGCCTTCCCCAAACAGCGCCTCCACAAAGCTGTCCGGGTTGAACACCTGCAAATCATCCATTTTCTCGCCGACCCCGACAAATTTGACGGGCACGTTGAGCTCGGACATGATGGAGATGACAATGCCGCCCTTGGCGGTGCCGTCGAGCTTGGTCAGCACCAGTCCGGTCAGATCGCCAACCTCCGCGAAGACCTTGGCCTGGGACACCGCGTTCTGGCCGGTCGTGGCATCGAGCACCAGCAGGGTTTCCACATCCGCGTCCGGCAATTCCCGTCCGATGATGCGGAAAATCTTCCGCAGCTCCTCCATCAGGTTCTTCTTGGTGTGCAGGCGGCCCGCGGTGTCCACAATCAGCACATCCGCGCCCCGCGCCTTTGCGGCGGCAATGGCATCAAAGATCACGGCGGCGGGGTCTGACCCCTCCTCGTGCTTCACGATGGGGACGCCCGCGCGCACCGTCAAGATTTCCAACTGATCGATGGCCGCCGCGCGGAAGGTGTCCGCG
>JAEWSN010000130.1 GCA_023459915.1 Bacillota bacterium | reverse complement strand
TACAGTATTCTGTTGTTGATTCGGCGATGGTGCGTCCGGTTGTGTCTGTCCGGTTGTCCGAACGGGGTCCGTTTTTCTGTATTACAGCACGGCAAGGCCTGGTATGTCAAGCCGTCACCGGTCATGGCGCATGGAGGATGTGCTTGAACTTGCCACTGCCGGCCTGTTGCCGGGGCAAGTCGCCGGATAGTGAAACAGATACGCGCGAAATCCCCTGTGTTGACAGGAACGCCTGCAGGGCGGTGCTTGCGTGTTCGAACGCGGCTTCCCTTGTTGTCCCGTCCACCGGTCGAGCCGCAATCGTACCGTATTGCCGGGTTCGGCCACCAGCTGGAATCGCCGCAGGGAATAGACTTCCTTGAGCGTGGCGTACAGCGCCAGCGGCGCGACTTTGCGTTCGATGCCCTCCACCTGGAATGTCACCACATCATCCGTCCGGCCCTCCAGTTCGAGCCAGGGAGAGGGGTTGCCGCACGAACACGGCTCCCTGTGAAGCATCACGCGATCGGTGACTTCATAGCGGATGTACGGCTGCGGGTAATTGAAGAGGTTCGTCAGCAATATTTTGTCGGATTGCGTGCCATCCGGGACCGGATGGTTGTTTGCGTCCACGGGCTCAACGACAACCCAATCGTCGTTGATGTGGAAGTGCTGTTCCCGGCATTCGCACGCGATGGTGCCGCCTTCGGTGCAGGCGTAGGAGGTCTGCACATAACAGTGGAAAGCGTCGGAAAGCCGTTTCCGAGGTAGAAACCGCCGGTTGCGAACACACCGATTGTTTTGCCGCCACGCTTCATGAACGCAAGGAGATCCTCTTTTCTGGCAAACGAGCGCAGGAGGTTGATGGCACCCATCACATTGTTGGTGGTGTTGTCACAGAGTGCCACCAGCGGATTTCCTGTGGATCCGGATGTCGTGAAGACCAGATATTTCCCCTTGAGCTTTCGGCCGATGTTGTCCGGGTTTTCCATAAAGGTGTTCACTTCCGTCAGCACGGTTTCCGAATCTGTGATCCAGTTGTCCCAATTGGCCATCAGGGTTTGTTTTTCCACCACTGGAAGGTCCAAAAGCGAGCAATCAGCCGGAAGATCCTTGTATAGTTTTCGGTAGAAGGGACTCTCTGCGCGCGCCCAGGCGATCATATCCTTCAGACGCCTTTCCTGAAGCGCGGCTCTTCCTGCCGGATCGGCCTTGCTGAATGCCCTGGATTCCATGATGGCCTTGAGCATGCCGATTTTCTTCATCCCTGTTGTCTTCATGTCAGTTTTCCTCCAGGCAGATCCCATGTAGAAAATAATCGATATCCCGTCGAAGCTCGGCCTTGACTGTATCCGCCCGCGCATGGGACGCTACCCTCTGATGCCCACATCGCGTCCGTCTCTTGCGAACAAGGGAATTTGTGCGAGCGGGGCGTCAACGGCAAGAGTCTGTCCCCCTTCAAACACGCTATTTGTCCAGACGTTTGTCCAGGAGGCGCCCTTTGGCAGGTACACCTTCCGGTTTCGGCAATCCGCGTGCATGATGGGTGCCACCAGCAGGTCCGGACCGAACAGATAGGCGTCTTCGACATCCCACGCGGCAGAGTCTTCCGGAAACTCATAGAACAGCGTGCGCATCACCGGGCTGCCTTTTTTGTGCGCTGCCTGCATGAGCTCGGTGATGTAGGGGCGCATGCGCTCGCGGATGAACAAGTATTCCTTGAGAATGCTGTAGTTTTCCTCGCCGTAGCTCCACACTTCATTGTCCGCGCCGGAGTTGCACATGCCGCCGCCACTGGTACCCAGCGGTGTGGAATGCGGCTCCCTGTCTCCGTGCAAACGGAAGACGGGGCAGAAGGTGCCGTATTCGAACCAGCGCACCAGGCATTCCCGGAACGCGGGATCGTCCGGGTTGCCGCCATGGAAGCCACCGATATCGGTGGTCCACCATGGAATGCCGGCCAGACCCATGTTGAGTCCTGCTGTAAACTGGTTTCTGAGAGAAGCGAAGCTGGAGTGAATGTCGCCCGACCACACAAGTGCGCCATACCGCTGGGACCCCGCCCACGCGCAGCGCAGCAGATTGATGATGTTGTGTTGCCCTTCCGCCTGCATGCCCTCGAAGAAGGTCTGCGCGTACATCATCGGGTACAGGTTGCCGATGCGCACATTCGGCCCGAGGTGGTAGCGGTAGTTGTCGAAATCGTACACGGTGTATTCCGGCTCTGCTTCATCGAGCCAGAAAACCTTGATGCCATAGTCATAGTAATTCTGTTTCGCCTTGTTCCACACGTACGCGCGGGCGCCGGGGTTGGTGGGATCGAAGTGAATGGTGTTGCCAAGGAAATCCATGTTGATGCGCAATCCCCGGTCAACGCGGACAAGATACCCTTTTTCAAGCATTTCATTGAAGTTTTCACCGGTCTTGTCGACCGTTGGCCAGATGGACACCATCAGTTCTATGCCCATCTCCCTGAGTTCATTCACCATGCCCTGCGGGTCAGGCCAGTATGCCTTGTCGAACCGCCAGTCTCCCTGCTTTGGCCAGTGGAAGAAATCGATGACAATGACGGAAATGGGCAGACCGCGCTCCTTGTAGCCACGGGCGATGCCCAGCAGCTCCTCCTGCGTCTGGTAGCGGAGTTTGCATTGCCAGAACCCCATGGCATAGTCCGGCATCATCGGCACCTTGCCGGTCACATTGGCATATGCCTCTTCGATTTCCGCGGGGGTGTCGCCAGCCGTAATCCAGTAGTCCAGGATCTGCGTGGAGACGGCCTTCCATTCGGTCACGTTTCGGCCAAACGTCACTTGCCCCACGGCCGGGTTGTGCCAGAAAAAGCCGTAGCCTTCGCTGCTGACACAGAAGGGCACGGAGGCCTGAGAGTTTCGGTGTGCGAGTTCCATCGTGCAGCCCTTCACGTTCAGGAATGGCTGCTGGTACTGTCCCATGCCATACAGCTTTTCATCGGGATTGCTCTCAAAACGCATGGTCAGCGCGTAATCGCCGCCGGGGATGGGCCTGAACTCGCGGGCATCCACGCCGAGCGCGCTGGCAAATTCCTTCACGACATTTTTACGGTTGCGGACAAATTCCTCGAGCAGCACCTTGCCGTCAGAGTTGGCAAAGGTGAGTTTGCCGCTGCCGGAAACGGTGCAGGTGAGCTTGCCGTTTGTGAGCGTGGCCATCATCATGTCACCTGAACGTTTGGCCACGCCGGAACCAAGGCCCACATGCTGTGTGGCGCGCGGGTCCTGCACGATACGGATATCCACCGCAACGTCCGGCTGCGGCAGCATGGACCAGTCCTGTACCGGCATTTCGGGCAGTTGTGTGGCACGAACACGGAAGCTGTTTGGCCCCCACGGCTCCACCCACAGCTGTTCAGCGTCATAACGGTAGATGAGTCGGTTGCCTTCCTGTGAAAATCTGGACATGTTTTTATCTCCTCTCCCGTGCTGCAAGGGGAACCGGCGCACACCTCTGTTTGGACGGAGAAGTCATGCCCGGCATGCCTGTCCGTCATGTGTTGCTGGCGGCCTCTCGCGACACAAAAGGTTGCGTTTCACGCCATATTTCCGTCACGAGTCCACTGTACCATAAAAACATCGACAGCGAACATACGCTTGGGAAACCCAATATGGGAACCCGTTTACCGCGGCTGTCATGTCTGAAAGGAGACATTGTCATGAAAACATTGAAATGGAAAAAGGGAATTGCCATCGTTCTTTCTTTGGGCATGCTGCTTGCGGCACTTCCCTTCGCGGCGCAGGCCGCTGTTGTCAACGAAGAGGACGGTGTGTCAGTGGCCGCTCAGGCTTCCCAGGTCACACTGGCCGGCGCGGCCGCCGCGGAGGCGGACGGCGACTACACCCTTGAAGACATGCTCCACTACGCGTTGGAGGACGAATACGTCGCTCAGGCGGAATATGCAGCCATCATGGATGAATATGGATCGCAGCGGCCCTTTCTGAACATCATCCGGTCCGAACAGACGCACATCGACATGCTGTTGCCATTGTTCGAAGCCCATGATGTGGCGGTTCCTGTGAACGACGCCGCGTCCAGAACGGTTCTCCCCACGTCGTTGCCTGAGGCGGTTGCCATCGGTGTGGAGGCGGAGATCAAGAATATTGCGATGTACGAAGCTTTCCTGGAAGAGGATCTGCCTGACGACGTCCGCCTTGTGTTCGAACGGCTGATGAATGCCTCGGTGAGCCATCAGAAGGCGTTTGAACAGGCCGGAGAGCGGGCCGGTGGAACCGCAGCCGGTACACGTGGCCGGGCGACGGATGATGAAGACAACTGGCGCGGAGGAAATGCAAACGCGGGCTATGGCCGTGGCCGCGCGACGAGATAGAGAATAAGCTGAAAAGGCGGAGAAACCACGTTGAGGGGGGTGGTTCCTCCGTTTTTTCGCGAACAAGCTGACACGGCATGGGTTTGACACCCAAACCAAATATAGTATAATTGAAATTAGACTAATATGAATTATATTAACAGCGCCGTGCTGCTTTCCCCGGCAGATGCCGGAGATGTTTATCGTACGGTTTTGTGTGTGCAGAATACAAAGGCATATGGCGAGGTGTCAAATGAAACAGTTCATTGGTCGCGAGATGGAGATGGCCGTGCTCGAACGGGAGCACAAGCGGGAGAGCGGTTTTGTTGTCCTTTATGGACGACGAAGGGTCGGCAAGACAACCTTGATCAAGGAGTTTGTCAGAGACAAGGCCGCCTTGTATTTTCTTGCGACCGAGGAAATGGAAACAGGCAATATGCGGCGGTTCACCACAACGCTTGCGGCGTTTGTCGAGCAACCCTACCTCAAGGATACTGTTTTTTCCGATTGGGAGGCGCTGTTCAGCGCCTTTGCCGCCTACCGGCCGAACCAGAAAAAGGTATTGGTTATTGACGAATTCCAGTATCTCGTGAGCGCAAATGCGGCGTTTGCGTCCATATTTCAGCGGGTGTGGGACGAGGTGCTGAAGGATCACAACATCATGGTCATTCTGTGTGGTTCGCTAATCAGCATGATGACAAGCCAGGTGCTGTCGTACAGCAGTCCGCTGTACGGAAGGAGAACCGCGCAAATTCGCCTGGCACCGCTGCGGTTCATGGAGATGTGGAAGTTCCGCGGGAACAGGACATTTGAGCAGATGGTGGCGTTGTATGCCGTTACAGGCGGGGTTCCCAAATACCTGGAGTTTTTTGACAATGAGTTGTCCCTGATGGAGAACATCGAAAGGGAAGCGCTTTCGAAAGGCGGATTCCTATATGAGGAACCTGTTTTTCTTCTGGAACGGGAAGTGCAGGATATCGCCAGCTATTTTTCCATCATGAAAACGATTGCCATGGGACATCACAAGGTTTCCCAGGTGGCCGCCTTGCTCGGGGTGTCATCCAATTCGCTGAGTCCATACTTGAGGACACTGATGGCGTTGCAGCTCTTGGAAAAACGCATTCCCGTCACGGAAAAACAACCGGAAAAAAGTCGCAAGGGGCTGTACCATGTGCGTGATCATTTTATTGCATTCTGGTTCAGATTTGTCCATGCCTACCAGGGAGAGCTTGAAATGGAGAATACGGCCTATGTGCTGGACAAGCTCAACACCTCTTTTATCGACACACATGTCAGTTTTGTGTATGAAGAGGTCTGTCGAGACATGCTTGCCAGCCTTTGCCGGGAGGGCTTGTTTTCCTTCACGCCCGGGAAGGTGGGATCCTATTGGAACGCAAATACCGAAATCGATGTTGTCGCCCTGGATGAAGTGAATCGCCGCGTGCTGTTGGGCGAGTGCAAATATCATATGAAGCCGGTTGATGCGGATGTTTTGTTTTCGCTCAAAAAAAAGGGGATCGACGCCCCTGATTTTGAAGGATATGAGAAGGAATATGTGATTTTCTCCAAGAGCGGATTTACAAAACGACTCAAGACAGTGGCCGTGAAGGCGCCAGATGTCCATCTGATCCATCAGGATCGGGTCATTGCCACCACATGAAGTGTCCCGGTTGCCCGCCGTGATGGCGGACAACCGGGTTGTGTGGCCCATTCAGTCTCAGTCGAAATACACCGGCTGGCCGGTCTTTGCGGAGGTGTAGATGGCCTCCAGAATCTCTGACACCACGCAGGCCTGCTGCGGCAGCACCACCGGGTCGGTGTCGTTCTTCACGGCATCGATCCAACGGCGGGCCTCCACTTCGGCAGGATCGCTCGAAGCGCCTTCATAAAACGCCACGCCGCCACTGGAGAGGTCCGGCTTGATCTCGATGAGACGTCCGAACTCCGCCTTGTTGATGGTGACGCCCTTCTTGATCTGCGCGCCCGCGTCGGAGCCGGCCAGCATGCAGCTGCCTTCCTGGATGGGTTCGCTGGTGTTCAAGGCCCAACTGGACTCGAGGATGATGGTCGCGCCGTTTTTCATCACAATGAAGCCGAACGCGGAATCTTCCAGCGTGTTGGCGCCGGGTTCCCAGCCGCCCCACGGATTGCCCTCCTCGGGGTTGCTGACCTTCTTGTACTTTGTGCCGACCACCATGCGCGGCTCATAGTTGTTCATCAGGTACAGGGTGACATCGAGGGAGTGGGTGCCGATGTCGATCAGCGGACCGCCGCCCTGCTCGTACTCGTTGAGGAACACGCCCCAGTTCGGGGTGCCGCGACGGCGTACGGCGAACGCCTTGCCCAGGTAGATTTCACCCAGATCGCCCCGGTCAATGACACTCTTGAGGTAGATGGATTCGGGCTTGTGGCGGTGCTGGTAGCCGATGGTCAGCTTCATGCCGGTTTCCTTGGCCACCTTCACCATTTCCCGGGCATCCGCCGCGGTTTTGGCCATGGGCTTTTCACACATGACATGCTTGCCGGCCTTCATCGCGTCGATGGAGATGGGCGCGTGCGAGCGGTTCGGGGTCAGGACATGCACCACATCGATGGTTTTGTCCTTGAGCAGATCCTGGTAGTCCGCATACACCTTCGCGTCCGCGGCGCCGTATTCAGCCTTGGCCTTTTCCGCCTTCTCGGGGATGAGATCGCAGAACGCGACCATCTCGACGTCCCTGAGCTTGCTCAGGGAGGGCATGTGCTTGCCGTTGGCGATGCCGCCGCAGCCGATGATGCCAATGCGTATCTTCTTGTCCGTTTTTGCCATTTTCTTTTCCTCCTATGATCTGCTTCCCGGTGTTTCGAATTCCAATGACTCGTTTCGCGATGATTCCGTTTACAATGACTCGTTTCCCAGTAACTCGTTTCGCAATGCTTCGATTTCCCAGGTGTCTGCTTTGTCTGTTGCTTCCTGTGGTGCCGCCCTGCGGCACCCATGTCACCCATTTGCGCCGCAGGCGGAGGGGGATTGTCATCCGGAGAAGACATCTTTGATGCCCGCGACAACGTGAATACCCTGAACTAACGCTCAAAACATAGCACAACACCATCTTGGGGGATATATGGAATGTGCTGAAAAATCACAAAAATTTGTCATGGGCAATGAAATGAACAGTTGGCTCGAATGCTGGATCAATGGCTGCGTCATATCTTCAGCGCATCTTGGGTACATCTTGAGCACATTTTCGACCGGTCTTCTGAATATGTTCGGAATGTTTGTGTCGAGCACCGAAAAGGCACCGAAAAGGCACTGAAAGGGCATTTTGATCGTTTCGCATGTGTCAAAAAGTGGTCAATACCCACAAGAGTCGAAGCGCGCCGCATGAACGTGGGGCGTTTCCGGGTAACCAACATTGAAGGGGATCGGCATGGACACAGGTCGCAAGACCGCCAGCCGCCACCCTGCGCGAACACATCAAAAAGGAGATGGAACCATGGCAAAGCTCAACACCATTGAGGGAATCGGAGAAGCCTACATGGCGAAACTGGAAGCGGCGGGCATCACGTCCGTGGAGGGTCTGCTTGAAGCCTGCGCCACCAAGAAGGGGCGCGTGGCAGTGGCGGAGAAGACGGAGATCACAGAGAAGCTGGTGCTGCGTTGGGCCAACCAGGCGGATTTGAGCCGCATCAAGGGTGTAGGCGGCGAGTATGCCGAGCTGCTCGAGGCCGCCGGCGTGGATACCGTTCCGGAGCTGGCCGGCAGAAAAGCCGAGAATCTCTTCAAGAAAATGCAGGAAGTCAACGAAGCCAAGTCGCTGGTCCGCAAGCTGCCCACGGAGGCACAGGTGGCCGACTGGGTGGCACAGGCCGGTACCCTGCCCCGTATACTGCAATACTGACGCTTTGGGGTTATGAGAGCTGCGCGGGCATATGCGTCAAGATGCTTGCGATGAGGTAGTTGCTGTTGATTGGCTCAAATGGGTCCGCCTTGCGTGGGCCTCATTTGGGCCAAGTCGATATGGGAGGATGTCAGATGCATTGCACGAAATGTGGAACCCAAATCCCTGATGGGACACCGTTTTGTTCTGCCTGTGGCGCACCCACCACACCGGTGGCGGACGCGTCCACCGAAAATGCCTCTCCCAATCCACAAGCGGCAACGCCATTCGCGGGGGCGCAGACCCAACCATCCCATCAGTCACACCAACCTTCGCAACCGCCGTACAATGCGTCACAGCCGCCGTATCAACAGCCGCAGCAACCGTACAATGCGTCACAGCTGCCATACCAACCGCCGCAACCCCCGTACAATGCGTCACAGCCGGCATACCAACAGCCGCAGCCACCCTATCCCGCCGCGCCGCCCCGCAAGAAAAAAGGGTGTGCCGGATGCCTGGTGGTGCTCCTGGTGCTGTTTCTGATTGTGGCGGGTGGTCTGTTCTACCTGTTCGGTTCGCTGTCCCTCTTCAAACCCAAGGATCTCGGCGTACGATACGATGACCGTGATTTCCAGCAGGCCATGGACAAGACCGGGGTGCAGATCGATGCCGTGCTGAAGCAGGAGGATCTCGGCGATCGCAAGCGCGCGTTCCTGAAGGCCGGCGCGACGGAAACGGCGGACGGGGATGTGGCCGTTGATCCCGATACCGTTCTGGAACTGTTCGGTTCGCGCGGGAAAACGGAAACATTGGATCCAAATGACTACACCTGGGAATTTTCAGACTATCAGCCCAAGACCTTTACCATGACGGGAGAGGAGGCGTCGGCCTTCTTCAATGAAATGGCACCTGCCTTCTGGTGGTTCAAGGATTCGCAAATCAAGGTGGAACCGGATGGCACCATCCTTACCAGCTCGAAGGTGGACATTGCCGGTGTGCTGACATTCCTGTTCCGGGATGTGGCGGAGGAGATTCCCGTGACACTGCCTGGAAAGGCCAATCTGTACACGGAGGGACGGATTGGGATTGTGGACAATCAGATTCACATGGATCCGGAGTTCATCCAGATTGGTCCGGCCAAAATTCCGGAGGAGTATCTGGAGGAGGATGTTGTCGAAGGCGTCTCCATGTTCCTGAACCGCTTCATCACCATGATTCCGGGACTGCAAATCAACCGGATTGAGGAGCGGGACGGCAGCTTCGACGTGGACGCGATCATTCCCCAGAAGGTGACGGTACGGCCCAAATAACACCCGGTTCATGTGAGGGGGGCGAGGATTGGCCAACATGCATGTCAACGGGAAACGCGTCCGCGTGCCAGGGTTCCCGCATCACCAGTATATGATCAGCCAGATGGCGGGCTTTTTCAAACGGCCCGACCCCATCCATGCCCTGTTCATGGACAACCGCATTTTGCAGACCGCCATCCGCGAGGGCAGGCGGCATGGCATCGTGGTGCCGAGAACCCTGCTGGTGGATCCGACCAGCCGGTGCAATCTTTCCTGCACAGGGTGCTGGGCGGGGGGATACCGGCAGGGCGACGCGCTTTCATATGAGGTGCTGGACCGGATTGTCTCGGAATCGGAGTCTCTGGGCATCAAGTACATGTTTTTCAGCGGCGGCGAACCGCTGATGCGCAAGGCGGATCTGTTGCGCTTGTGCCGGGCGCACCGGGCCACCAGCTTTGCCGCATACACAAACGGCACCCTCGTGGACGCCGCGTTTGCGGACGCGGTGGCCGAGGTGGAGAATCTCAACCTGTTTCTGAGCATTGAGGGCTCAAGGGAAACAACAGATGCCAGACGTGGCGTGGGTGTCTACGACAAGGTGCTCCATGCCATGGATCTGCTGCGGGACCGTGGCGTGGCCTTTGGTTTTTCCGCCTGTTACCATGCGGGAAACTGGGAGGAGGTTTCCGGGACGGCCTTTCTGGACCTGATGCGCCAAAAGGGATGCTGGTTCGGCTGGCTGTTCACGTATGTGCCGGTGGGAGCGGACGCGGATCTGTCCATGGTCTGCACTCCGGAACAGCGCAGCGCGGTGATGGCCCGCGCCGGCCGGTATGCGAAACGGCATCGGATGCCGCTCATCGATTTCTGGAACGCGGGGCATGTCACCGGTGGCTGCATCGGCGGCGGCCGCGGTTTCGCGCACATCAACGCCCGTGGCGATGTGGAACCGTGCGCGTTTTCTCATTGGTCGGACCGGAACATTCACGACGTCTCTCTGGTGAACGCGCTGCGCTCCCCGTTGTTTCGGGCGTATCAGGAGAACCAGCCCTTCGACCGGAATCCCACTCGCAGCTGTCCCCTGCTCGATCATCCCGAGGCCATCGCCCGGATGGTGAACCGGACAGGTGCCCGTTCCACGGAGCTTGTGGCACCGGAAGACATTGGCGCGTTCGAACAGAAAATGCGGCCGGTGGCTGCGGCGTGGGCGAAGGAAGCGCCCCGCGCCTGGCGGCAGCTGCCGCTGGCGGGCCGCTACAATGTCGGCCTGTTTCGTTTGCTGCTGCGTGTCAGAAGGTGGATGGCGGGGATGCGCGGCCAATAAAGATTCGAGGCAAAAGAGGATACGCGCTAAAAGAGGATGCGCGGCAAAAGAAGATGCCCCCACTCTGGGAAACAACACGAAAAACACGTGCTCACGCGTGAACGCGCGTTGACATGTCAATAATTTACCCCCTTCTTAAGATTTTGGAATATGGGGCCGGGACACGGAATGCTAACGTAATGAATGTCCTGGTGAGTTGCTTCGCCGCTTTCAGTGTCGCAACCCACAAATCACAGTTCCAGAGAGAATGAGGAGGGAATGCATGAAAAAGCGTATTCATCGATTGTTGGCCTGTTTGTTCATGATCGCGCTGCTCGCGACATCCTTTGCCGGATGCAGCGGCGACACGAACACCCCGCCGGCCGACTCCGGGCAGCCTGCCGCATCCGCGTCGGACAAGCCTTCGGCCGACGGCACCACAGCGGGTGGCGCGGGCGGATCAGACGCCGCGGCCACTGGGGAAATGACGGAAGTCAACACCCCGAGAACCGAAACCCTGATTGTGGAATGCCAGTCTCCCACAGACACCCCCGGCCAGTTCAACTCCTACATGCAGGGCACCACGATGGGCTTCGGCATCCATC
>JAEWSN010000129.1 GCA_023459915.1 Bacillota bacterium | reverse complement strand
GCGCGAACGACATCCTCACCGTGATGGACAGCCGCAACATCGTCATTGAGATGGCGCAAGATATCACCACCCCCTCCGTGCAGATGGCGGCCATGCGCGACCAGTCCGGCAAGAAGCTCGGTTCGGACAACAATCTCATCTATACCGGTGAAGCGGGCAACCTCACCAATATCGGCACCGCCTATGTCACGCTCATCAAGGCGGAGGCGTTGGACCGGAATCTGGTGGCGCTGACATTCAACACCCGTATCAACAACCTCAACCCGTCCGACATCCTGTTCCGACAGGCGGCGGATGGTCAGGTGTTTGCACAGCCCATCCAAATCCAGACCATCCAGAGCGTTGAAGTCAACGCGCAGGGGCAGTCCGTGTACCATGTGCTGATTGATCGTTTGCTGAACACGGATGCCACCTGGGATGACAACACCTCGCGCGAGCGGGTGGAGATTCAGACCACCTCAAGCGGCACGGCCGGCACAACGGGCACACAGTTGGCCACATTGGGACACGATTCCGCCATTCTGCTGCAAGACGCCTTTGGGGGCGGTATCGCGCGGGACAGTGCCAATGCCTACAAGATTACCTGGAACGACTTTGACAGCAACGGCAAGCTCGACACCGTGGTGGTGGAATACGATGAGGCCATTCTGGCGGCATCCCTGTCCACCCTCACCTACACCGTCCAGGGCTATACTGTGACCGGTGTTTCCACGGATACCGACGGCATTGTGGCCGCGGGCAGCCAGGGCGACCGTCTGGCCGGTTCCCGGTTTGTGGTGCTGAACATCACACAGCCGGATCAGGGGACGGATGCCGGTACGCAGCCTGTTGTCGCACAGCTGTATCCCATCCAGGATGCCGCAGGCAATTACATCGAGTAAGCCGCACGTTGATTGCGGACTGTTCCGGGCAGTGTGATGCACCAAACGGCTGCGAGCCACTTGCCCGGGTTGGTCGATGTACATGAAAGCGGTGAGAGAAGGATATGGCATGAGTCCCAAGCGAAGAAAACCGAAAAACACAGGAACCACCCGCCGACCCGGCGGGTGGTTCCTGCCACGCTTCCTCGAAACCTGGCGTGCGGAAACACCCGAACAGGCGGTGCGACGCATTGATATCGCCATGCTGGTCCTGTTGGTGTTTTGTGCTGCCGTGGTGCCGCTGATTGTGTACCTGAAGGTGGTTCCGCTGGCGGGCACGCATCAGGCGGCCTGGTCCGGTTCGGATGAGCACATGGACTTTTTCAGCTGGTGGAAGGCAGCCGCACTCATCACCTCCATGTCGGGGCTGTTGCTGTTGCACCTGCTTCGGCGGATGAAATCCCAGGAAAAGCTGGAAATGCCCCGCCTGTTCCTGCCCCTGCTGCTGTACCTGATGTTCGCGTTCCTTTCCAGTGTGTCCTCGGCGGTGCCGGAGATTGCATTCGGCGGATTTGCGGACCGGGCAGAGGGCTTGTGGGTCTTGCTGGCCTATGGGGTATTGGCCTACACGGCGTTTGTCCTGTCACGTCGCGCCAAATGGGTGCGGGTCATCCTGATTGGCGTCTTTGCCGGCGCGGCCGTGATGGCGCTGATTGGCATTCTGCAGTTCCTTGGCATGGACCTGTTCCAGACCGATTTCGGCAAGCGCCTGATGCTGCCCAAGGCCTTTGAGCAGTTCCTCCGGTTCATCACCTTCAATTTTGGTGCCAACATCATGTACACCACGGTCTACAACCCGAACTATCTGGGTTCGTATGCCTCCCTGCTGTTGCCGGTGGCCGGCGCCATGACGCTTGTCTGGGCCCGGGAGCGTTCCGCGGCTTACTTCGGCGGGTTGCTCGCCGTGCTGGCCCTGTTTGTGTTGTGGCTGGGAAGCATGTCCCGTGCGGGGTTGCTCGGTGGTGCGGTGGCCGTGGCGCTTTTCGTGCTGCTTCAGCCCAAAACGCTGGTGCGGCAGTGGTTGCCGGTGCTGGGTATTCTTGTTGTGATGGGCGGCGCTTTTTTTGCGATGAATGGCGCCTCGAACGGCAAAGTCGCCGAGGAGTTCCTGCGGACGCTTCCCAACAGCTTGCAGGTTGCCCTGGGACGCGAACCCGTGGATGAGAGCATGACGGGCAGCGGTGTTGTGGCCGGACTGTTCCCCGGACAGGAACCGGAACCCGGTATGGAGGATCCGCTGGAGGATCAACCGGTCTACGTCAAGGAGGTCCGCCTCAAGGACAACCGGTTCCGATTCGAGACCAGCACCGAGGCATTGGAACTGGTGATGGACAAAACGCCGGATGCGCTTTCGTTCATCTGTTACGACACCAAGGGCAGTCCGTTGCAACTGGATGGGACCGATGGGCAGGATGGTACCCTGACCTTTCTCGATCCCCGATATGCCGAATACGGGCTGCTGGTCAACGGGAATCAGGTGCGTGTGAATTGGGGCAGCTATCGGTTCCTGCTCGCGAATGAAAATGGTGTGATGACCTATGAGCCCAAACCGTCCGTCACATGGACGGAAGTGACGCCGGCCCCGGCCATCGGCTTCACGGGGCGGGAGAAGTTCGCTTCCGGCCGCGGCTGGATATGGTCCAGAACCTTCCCCTTGCTGGGCAATACGCTCTTCACGGGGTATGGCCCGGACACCTATGCCGTCTACTTCCCGCAGCAGGACATCGCCGGGAAGATCAATGTCTTCCGCTCCGCCAACATCGTGGTGGACAAGCCGCACAACTGGTATCTGCAGGTGGCGGTGAATACCGGCCTGATTTCACTGTTGGGGATTTTGTGGCTGCTGGTATCCTTCGGGTTCGATGCCCTCCGTGCGCGGTTCGGGCTGCGTGTGCACGGGATGGCACCGTTGTTCACGGGGGAAATTCACGTTTCTGACGCTGGTGAAGCATCGCAAGTGCCGGCCGCGCAAGCGGATGGCAAGGCCGGAATCCTGCGCAACCGCAACGCATTTTCCCGAAACAATCTGCTCTTGACGGGCCTGCTGTGTGGTGTGGTCGGCTATGCGGTGGCAGGACTGTTCAACGACAGTGTGGTTTCCGTGGCACCCGTGTTCTGGGTGATATTGGGCTTGGGTGCAGGTTTGCTGCGGGATGCGGAACGGCGGGTGCCAAAGCCACAGATTTCAACGCAGCCGGGGCAAGCAGCGTCGCAGCCATGAATGAAGACGGGAGTCCACTGTGTGAAAGCATGGATTGGAAGCAACAGTTAAAAGCCATAAAACGCAGAAATCGGGAAATCCTTGTATCAGCATTGTTCGCCTACCGCGCGCCGGGGTTTCCTGATATAATGGTCGGGTTGACGATGGTTCTAACATCTGTCATCGTCCCGCCTTTTCCCGGTGTCACGGCACCGGTTGCCCGCCTTGTTGATTTGCCGCATTCATGACAGATGCTGTATGGAGGAATACGGAATGGAACCGAACGTGAACAACGTGGAATCTGAAATCAGCCTCAGGGAGCTTCTTGAGGCGCTCTGGCGACAAAAGTGGCTTATTGTCATCATCACGGCCGTCTTTTGCATTGTAGGTTTCGTGGTGTCCTTCTTCGTCATGGAGAGCACGTATGAGTCCAGGGCCACGCTGCAGGTTTCGCCCACGAACATCAAGGAAGACTCCATGGAGAATATCGATGCCATCGTGGAGTTCTACAACAAATTCCCCTCCATGACCGTGGAAACGTATCTGGAGCAGGTCACAGCGCCGCAGGTGCTGCAAAAGACCATTGAGACGCTGGATTTGCGGGGAGAGGATGGCACCTACATCACCCGCAAGTCTCTTTTGGGCATGATTGCCATTTCCAACACCAAAAACACGAACCTTATCGGCGTTACCGTGACCCACAAGGATCCGGAGATGGCCGCGAATATCGCGAACACACTGGGAAATGTCTATGTGTCGTTCATGACGGACAACAACCGCAAGCAGAGCGATCAGCTGGCGGCCATGCTCGAGGAGCAGCTCCTGGCCGAGCAGCAAAAACTCGATGAGAAGGCGATGGAGCTGGCCAATTATCTGGCTTCCAGCAAGAGCATCGATGTGCTGAAAAACGAAGTGGACATGTATATTTCCAAATTGAATGATTTCAAGAGCCAGGTGACGGAACTGGAATACCGTGTGATTGCGGATCGGAAGATCCTGGCGGCCTATGACGACGTGGCCGCCACCACGGTGGATGCCGGCGCGAGCTTGGAAGTTCCCATGACCAGTGAATCGCCTGATGGTGAAGAAAACAACGCCTCCTTCAACCTCCAGGTCCCTGCCGATGGCGACAGCATCCCGTCCATGGTCTATGCGCTGAACATGGCGCAGATCCAGTCCCGCCTGGTGGAGAACACCGAGAATCTCATCGTGCTCAATGATAAGATTGTGGAAATCACAGACAAGCTTTCCGCCGCCCAGGCGCAACTGGCTCAGGAGGAGTACAAGTACCAGGTCATCGAACGTGACAAGTCTTTGGCCCAGCAGACCTTCAACGCCTATCAGCAACGGCACAAGGAAGTCATTGTGGCTTCCGCCGCGCAGATGAGCTCCACCAACATCCTCCTGTCCTCGAACGCGGTGCCCTCCTCGTCTCCCGTCGGCCCCCGCAAGATGCTGAACATGGCCATTGCGGCGGTGTTGGGCCTGATGCTGGGTGTGTTCCTTGCCTTCTTCATTGAATATTGGAAGAACAGCGGCAAAAAGACGGCCTAAGCGCGGTGTTTTGTGGAAGCGCATGTGCCGTCGTCGGTGATGGCGTGAAAGCAAGGTATTGTCTTTGCTTGGTGCCAATGAAACCATCGATCCCGAGGGGTTGCCCCGATGAATGAATCCGGCTCAGACAGCAGAACCTTTTCCCCCAAAACAATCCTTGTCACGGGTGGCGCCGGCTTCATTGGAAGCCGGTTTGTCCTTTTCATGCTGCAAAATCATCCGGGCAGCCGGATCGTCACGTTGGACAACCTCACCTATGCGGGGTCCCGCCAGAACCTTGCCGCCGTCATGGAAGATCCCCGCCATCTGTTTATGAGGGGAGACATCTGTGATGCGGCGGCGGTGGAGTCTGTTTTCGCTGCGTATTGCCCGGACGCGGTGGTCCATTTTGCCGCGGAAACCCATGTGGATCGCGCGATTGACGACCCTGCCGTGTTCGTGAGGACGAATGTGCTGGGCACACAAACTCTGCTCGATGCGTGCCGGAAGTGGTGGCTGGGCGGTACAGGCGAGACCGGCACGGTGGGCGCTGTGCGACCTGTGCGCCCTGTGATCGAGACAGGCGCTTCGTGCACGGGTTTTCGGGGCAACCACAAATTTGTTCAAATCTCCACCGACGAGGTCTACGGCGCCTTGGGTGCACAGGGGGCGTTCACCGAAGCGTCCCCGCTTGCGCCCAACAATCCCTACGCCGCGTCGAAAGCGGCTGCGGATCTGCTGGTGCGTGCCTATGCGAACACATACGGATTGGTCACCAACATCACCCGGTGTTCAAACAACTATGGGCCGAACCAGCACCCGGAGAAACTGATACCGCTGATGATTCAGCGGGCCATGGCGGACAGGCCGCTGCCGGTCTATGGTGACGGGCTGCAGGTGCGGGATTGGCTGTATGTGGACGACCATTGCCGCGCCATCGATCTGGTGCTGCGCAATGGCCTGCCGGGAGAAGTCTACAACATTGGCGGCGGAACCGAGCTGATCAATTTGGCGTTGGTAAAACAGCTGTTGGCCCTGCTGCACAAGCCGGAATCCCTGATTGCCCATGTGCCGGATCGGCCGGGCCATGATCGCCGGTATGCCATGGACGCGACCAAGCTGCGCGAAGCACTGGGCTGGGAACCGGTGGTGGATATGGCGGAAGGGCTTCGAAGAACCGTGGCACAGGCCTTGGCATCGTGATGTCCATGATATGATGGATGTGGAGGTGGAAAGGATGGCGACAATCTATCAGGAGATTTGCGCGTTTTGGAGGGCGAAGCCGTTTTCTACAGAAGCGGCCTTTGACACTGCCCTTTCGCGTTTTCGTATCTTGTTTGCCTACCACTCCGGGAAATTGGAGAATCGCGCCATCACCTACCAGGATACACGCGAAATCTTTGAGAAGGGGCGGGTCACCGGGCATTGTTCGAACAACCGTTGGTTCCGGCAGCCTATCTGCACGCAAGGTTTGAGTACATACATCCATTCGCCGACGGGAATGGACGTGTGGGGCGCATGCTCCTGAATTATTGGGTGATGTCCCACCATGAACCCCCCATCGTGCTGTTTGAGGAGGATCGCAAGGCTTACTACGCTGCGCTTGAGGCGTATGATGCGGAAGAAGACCTGAAGCCACTGGTACAGTTTCTTCAATCACAGACGGTTCGCACCTGGGATGGCGAGTATAGACGCTCCCGCGGTGAGTCAACCGGGTTGCGTCGCAAGCAGTTGCGTGTTTTTGCGCAAGAGGCGCATCGTGGGCATCAAAATAATGACCCCTAAAAGTCAACATGATTCGGCATTGAACCAATGCCGGCGCAATATGACAATCCCATGACATTCCACGCCTTTTGTGAACCGCCCCCTCCATGAGACCCGTCTGATGGGTACAAGCAAAAAACACATGGGCCGCCACAGGCGGTGCCATCACCCATCACAAAAGGAGTGTCAACATGAAAAGCAACAAATCCGTTTCAGTCAACAGCACCAGCCGTAAAAAAGGAACCCTTGCCGCGCTCGCGCTCTCCGCGCTGCTGTTGGTTCAAGCGATTGCCGCCCTCCCGGTATCGGCTGTGTACGATCCGGAGAACCCCAACCCCGTGTATGAGGACGGCATGATGTACATCATGGCCGTACCGATTTCGGCGGAACTGCCGGTCGCCCCCACCGCCGTGACATGGGATGGTGCCGCGCTGGACTTGGGGGGGCTAACCCCATACGTCTCCGAGGCGGGGCACGTCATGGTGCCGTTGCGCGCCATCATGGAAGGCATGGGCTACCAGGTGAACTGGGTTGCGGAAACAAACACCGCTGAAATGATTCGCGGTGCGCACTGGGTTACACTGACCCCGGGCGAGGATGTCTACACCTTCGGCAAGATGGCTCCGGGCAAGCTGGGCATCCCCAGTGAGATCAAGGAAAATCGCACCTATGTGCCGATTGCCTTCTTCACGGAGACCCTGCCCTTCTTCGCCGCGCAACAGGCAGACGGCACCCTCGCGATTGTCTCCGAACAGCCGGCAGCCGCGGAATAGGCATATTGTCCGCATGGGCGGCACGTTTATCCGCTTGGGCAGCGCGTTTATCCGCGTGGGTAGCACGGTTCCACTGTATCTGTCACACAACAGCCGCACAACAGTCCCACGAAAACCGAACTAAAGCCGCACGTCAAAGCCGAGGACACCGACAATGGATCCATTCGGATCACGGATGGGGAACGAAACGGTCACACAGGTTCCATGTGTGATGGCCGAAATGTAAGGGGGGGAGATGAAATCCTCCCCTTTCATGCTTTCCTGGAACCAGCGCCGCGCGCCGGCGTTGGCAATGCCGGCCTCCGGGATGGAAACGATGAACCTGCCGCTGGCGTCATTGGTCCATGCAGCCTCCACAAAAGGGGACAAGGACATCCAGTGTTCAAGCGCTTCACGGTGATGCGTGGCATCAAGTTGCCAAAGTGTGCCGGGCTCCCGCGTCAGTGAGCGTAATGAGGAACGGTAAGCTGTGGCTTTTTCCTGTTCGAAAGATTCATTGAGGGTCGCATTTTCCGGCCCGGTCAGCGTCTGCAGGCTGGAGACTGCGCCATGAAGTCGTTCTGCCAGCTGCAGCGTTTCGGTGGTCGCCTCCCCCTGGGTGCGGACGGTCTCATGCACCTGATCGATCCGAACCATGGTTTGCGTCACATGTGTGCTGGATGTATCCATGCGATCCAGTGCAATGGCCGTTTGGGCCAGGCTTTGCTGCAGGGAGGCCTCCATGTGCAGAATTTGCTCCGAGACGGAGGCATAGGCATCGGCTATTCCGTCCAGGTTGCGACGGATCCCGCCGGACAGTTCCTTCCCCTGGGTTGCGCGCTGCGCGTTATCCTGTGAGAGTGCCGCCGCACGTGACATTTCCGTGTTGATCTCGGTCATGGCATGCCCAATATCTGTAACAGCCGCGTCCGTCTCCGTGGACAACTTCCGGATTTCCTCAGCAACGACGGAGAATCCGCGTCCGCTTTCGCCCGCCCGTGCGGCTTCAATGGCGGCATTGAGCGCGAGCAGATTGGTCTGTGCCGCGATATGCCTCACCAGATCGAGCATGCTTCCGATACGTTTGATGGATCCGGCCAGTTTTTCGGTTTGCATGGTCAACCCGAGGCTTGAGTGGTGGATGTCTCCCATGACCGTACTGACCGCAAGCAGACTTTGCGTGCCTTCCTCCAACTGTTCACCTGTGGATTTTCCATCCTGCGCCAAAACGCCAGCCATGCGGCCCAAATCCCGAAGGCCCTGTGATACGGATTGAACCGCCGTTTCTGCCTGCCGCGTCTCTTCGATGGCGGCCTGGCCGGCTTGCCGCATGGTGTCCGCGTTCTCCTGAAGGGTTTGTGACACGGCGGAGGTTTCCCTGGCATGTACGCCAAGCTGCAGCGAGACGGCTTCAATCTGGCTGGCGGCCACCTCCAGCTCCTGCCGCAGGCGGCGTTGACTTTCCTGCGCTTCCTGCGTTTCAAGCAATATTTCCTGATGCCGTTTGAACCATTTCATGTGGACACCTCCCGTTTCAAGGTCCAGTCCTGGACGTAGTCCAGACAGAGAATCTGCCCGAGGCCATCCTGCTGGTGAAAAATCCGTGAGTAGGTGACGCAGACGGAACCTGTGGCGTGGGAAATGTACGGGTCGGACACATACTTGCCGGTTCCCGCATGCAGCAGTTCATAGCAATATTTCTTCAGCGAGTGGTCGGATCCGACATGTGCGGGAGAGAAGACAAATCCCCGACGCCGGGTACTGTGGCCGGTTGGTGGACCGAAGACCGTCTCGGTGGCCTGGATGCCGGTATCGTCGAGGATATAGGCGCATTCCACACCGGAAGATGCCTGCGATTGTACAAACGAGAGCAGGCAATCATGGGTTTCGTGGGGTGCTGACAGCTCCAACGCCCGCACCAGACGGCGGATGTGTCGGTCGATGTCATTGCGCCGGATTCGTTCCGCCCGCATTTTCTGCCCCATGTGCGTCATGTAGTCCGTCGCCACTTCCTCCATCCGGGGCTTCAACGAGAGACGAAGAACGGCTTCCGGTGCCATGGGCCGTGCCAGGCAGAAGCCCTGAATGAGGTGCGCACCGTACTCGATGGCAGCATTGAGTTCCTCACCGGTTTCCACGCCTTCGGCCACCACGATGGCGCCGACCTTGTTGGCCAGGCCCACCATGCAGCGAAAAACCTCCTGTTTGTGATAACTTCGGGTGACACCCTGCACCAGGGAGCGATCCAGTTTGATGATGTCCGGTTCCAGCAGCGAGATTCGGTCCAGATTGGAAAAACCTGCCCCCATGTCATCGAGCGCAATCAGAAATCCTTCCTTGCGATACCGGTTCACGAATCGGACCAGTGGTGCAACCTGTTGAATGTGGCTCTCATTGAGCTCGATGACGATGTTCTCCGGCGGGATGCCGGCAGCTTCCGCCTGCCGCATCAGGTAGTCCGAGCCCGCCGCGGCGTCGATGATGGACGCGTCCAGATTCAAAAACAGCTGGGTTTCCGGTGCGGCGTCAAACAGGGGACGGAATCCTTCCAGACATCGGTTGCGGCACAGCCTGTCCAGCATGATGCGATGGCGCCAGGTGTCATATTGCCGCATGCGGGTCTGCAGGATGCACCGGGCATGGTTTCGGCAGCATGCGCCGGCGGCCTGCTGCCGGTCCAGCTCCTCCGCCCGTGCGAACAAATCCAGAGGTGAAACCGGGGTGCCGGTTACAGGATCCATCCCGCGTGACAACCCCTCCACCCCGACCACACGCTGTTGCACCACGGAGACGATGGGCTGGTAAACGGCCTGTATGGACGCCTGCTTCAGGATGTCACAAAAGTCCCCGCATCCAGATGCAGGGATGCGTCCGGACAAATCACATTCGGGCAGCCCGGATTCGGGCAACCCGGATTCGGACAACCCGCTCTCGGGCAGGAATCCTTCGATGCGGATGCCATCAGATAGTGATGTATCGGACAAGAGGTGCGTGTTTGAAGGTTTTGATGGCTGCATGCTGTCTCCCCCTTTGCTATCGCCTTGTTGTCGCATTGTTATGACCACCATCCCGGTGGATCAAAAAAGGCCCTCAGCCGGGTTGTCCGACTGAAAGCCTCGTTGCTCGCATATGTTATGGACATCTTACACGATTTGTCGCATCAATTCAAGATGTATGACAACCGAGCCGACGCCCTGCACGATAGGTGCATCATCATCTGTTGATGCCATACGGGTTTTGGGTTCTGTTTCTTGTCCCGCCATGGGGGCTGTGATAAGATGCAAATAAGTTAAAATAAGAAGTTGGTATCACAAATGAATCAAGTTGATGACGCATGATCGCGATGAAAGAGAGGTTGACGATGGAGTTTCGCAAAGTGATTGAAACCAGACAGGCCGTGAGGGCTTATCGCAAGGATCCCGTTCCGGAGACTGCCTTGCAGCGGATACGGGAAGCGGTTCAGATCGCGCCCACTGGCATGAACCGTCAGGCCTTCAAGGTGCTGTTTGTGCGCAATGCCGCCATGCGCAAGGAAATTGCGGAGAAGGCCTGCCATCAGGAATTCATCGCGGAAGCCCCCATGCTGTGTGTGGTTTGCTGCGAAAAGGGCGAAGATTTCAATGCAGCCATCGCCACGGATCACCTGGTGCTGGCCGCGACGGACGAAGGGCTGGCCACCTGCTGGGTGGGCTGGTTCGAGCGGGACGTCATGGCGCAAGTCGTGCCGGTACCGCAGGGCATGGAACCGTGTATCCTTGTGCCGCTGGGTTATGGCGCGGAGACCCCGGAGCGCAAGCCCCGCAAGTCCCTGGAGGAAATCACCGCAATACTGGATTGACGTGCTGTTGTGATGCCGGTTGCGGTGTAATGCGTTGCTGGATGCAGTGCAATGCGTTGTGAGGGAACAAAGCTCGTTCTCTGAAAGGAATGGCGATTGCTGCCATTCCTTTTTTGATCCGGAGAGCCTTGCGCTGCCCGTCCTTGCTTCAAATGCGCCGGTAGTCATGAAGCGCACACATGGGAAGCCTGCGGCAGGTTCGATTCTGCTTG
The DNA here is from genome assembly GCA_023459915.1 of Bacillota bacterium. Classification (GTDB taxonomy): domain Bacteria; phylum Bacillota; class Clostridia; order DSM-8532; family DSM-8532; genus JAEWSN01. The sequence goes on along the minus strand of JAEWSN010000129.1, from coordinate 4,286 downwards.
AGCGATTGGGTCAGGCAATCCATCTTGTGGTGAACATACCATCTTTTTGGTGATAGAATATATGGGTGTGGGAACGCGTCCTGTGAGATGTCGCAGCGGGGCATCGAACTTGTTGAACAGCGCATGAGAATGACAATATTTCATCCAATCCGCGCACTAGAAGATGGAGGCAGACAGATGAGGCGGAAACGAGCCACAGCAAGCAACTTTTTGCCATTGTTGTTGTGTGTTGCCATGGTTCTCGACATGAGTGGATGTGGTCGTGTTGCGTCCAGTCCGGCACGGCCATCCACGGAAGCGCCTCTCGGATCTGATATTGCTTCACAAAAGGAAGTTGACGTCGATGATGTGCTGCTGGAAGAACCTGCCCCACTCATCATTCCCAGCCTCGGGAAGGCGATGTTCAAGGATGGCGGAGAGATGGCCACCCTTGACTATCAGCCGAATCTTGGCGGCAGTCTGTCGATGGAGGCAGAAGACGGCACCATCTGGACGCTGTCGATTGCGCCGAATGCACTGGTTTCCGCTGAAACCATAACGATGCGCCTGCTGGAGGATGTGCGGCTTCCCGGACTTGAAGGGATAAGGGCCGCAGGTGTTGCGCTCGAACCGGACGGGCTGTATTTTACTTCCTCCGCATACCTGTCCATTCAGGGGCCCATGGTACAGGAAAAAACCTGCCTGTTCCAAGCCAATGCCGATGGGGGAGAGTTGCAGTTCGGTCACTTTTTTATGAGTGAGGGCATTCCCACGCTTCGTGTGGACCACTTCTCCACCACATTTGCCGCGGAGCCACAGAGTGACATGGATATTGACACCCTTGCAGACATGGCGGAAGCGGAGGTCAAGAGAGCGGAACGTGAGGTCAGGGCGTTTCTGAAAACACCCATTGCCGTCCCTCCTCCGCCAACGGACATGGAAGTTTCTTGTACGGGCAATAATTATCGGTTGATTGGGGCATATCTGCGGCAGGTGACAGAGCCTGAACGGACGTATATCAAAAAACTGGTGGGGGCCGGCAGGGAGGCTATCCTGCTGGGCCGGGACAGTGACTCGTTGTATTTGGCCCAGCAGCTGTCAAAGCGGCTCATCAAGAAAGCGGACAAACTCATCCGGACGTATCGCAATGACAATAAGAAGCTGATCCCCGTCATGAACGTCACCGTCAGCATTCTAAAGGAAGCTGACATGTTGGGTGATGGCGTGCCTTTTTCAGAATATACAGGGACGTTTGCCGACTGGACGCTGGATGCTGCGGACGAAATCCTGGATGAAATCCGGACGGAGCACCAGTACACCAAGTTGTGCAGACTCCTGTCATTGCTGCGGGGCAATGCCATTCTGGATTCGGGATACCGGCTTGGTGGCAACCTGTTCGACACATACTCGGAGAAAATATCCAAGGCATTGCGGTTCAAGCTGACAATCGAAACAACGGTTACCGGTGTGGACACGGATGGCACGCGCTCCACCTGGAAGACCGAAGCGTCCGTGCCGATGTGGTTCGATTTGGTGACCCTTTCTCAAAAAGGGTTGTTCCTGATGGGGGAGGGAACCACTTCCTATACCGATTACAGCAGCAGTGACAGCGGAATGAAGCTGTTGAAGACCACGGAGCCCATGAAGGCGCAAGCCCGAATGACAGGAGATATCAAAACGGAGGCGGGAGTGTTCCCGCTGGTGCTTCAGGTGGACAAACTCAATCCAAACACACTCACGTATCAGGATTCGGATGGAGACCAGTATTCCATCTCTTCCACCAGCATGTTGTACAAGAGCTTGTTTGTCGAGGCATACAACAGCGGGTACATCGAAAGCAAGTTCGAGTTGCGCAACGGGGAATCAGAGATCAGCGTTGATCTCAGGGCTCAGGAAGACAAGACGGAGGGCACCGTGGTGATGACGCTCACGCACCTGCCGTAAGATGACCCATGGGGGCATGCGTTCCAGACAATCCCTGAAATATGAGAAACAATCTGTATTTCTCCATCCAATTCCGGCGCAGCTATGGGCAGCCAGGCCTGTTTATGGTATCTTGGACAAATCAGCAGCAGGAGGTATTGCGTGGCTGGCCTGGCCGTCAATCGCTATGAAAACAAGTACCTTGTTTCCAGGCAGGATCATCAGATGATGGGCCGGCTGCTTTCAGCTGTGCTTGCGCGGGATCCCCATGCGGGGGCGGATGGTTCGTATGTTGTGCGCAGCCTGTATTTCGACACCCCTGCGAATGCCGGATACCATGCCAAAATCGATGGGCTTGCGGAACGTCGAAAGATAAGGCTGCGTGTGTATGATGTTTCCCAGGATCGCGTGAAGCTCGAGCACAAGGCAAAGGCAGGGAACGCGCAGCGCAAGGAATCACTGTGGGTTTCGCGTGAGGAGGCGGACCTCCTTTGCGGGGGAAGTTCGGATTTCCTGCGGCAGTCCCAAGGGGATCCATCCGCCACATCGCTCCTTCACGCGTTTCTGGGCGAACCGCTCCGTCCGGTGGTGCTTGTGGAGTATGATCGCGAGGCATATGTCTGTCCGTCACACAATGTCCGCATCAACTTCGATCTCCGCATGCGGGCCACGGCGTCCTCACTGGCGCTGTTCAATCCCACGCCCCTGTTCACCCCGCTTTCAGACCAAGGGGACATTGTGTTGGAAGTCAAGCATGGCGGCTATTTGCCGGACTTCCTGCGGGACATCCTGTCCGCATTCCACCCGGTACGAACCTCGTACAGCAAATACTGCGCGGCACGGGAACAGTTGTTTTAGCGCGGGATCACGAAATGGCATGACACAGGATCACCGTGTGGTATGACTCAGGGTCACGAATTGTACAATACAGAATCATGATACTGCCATGACAAACAGCCACAAAGGAGACACACTTCATGAAACAGCTCAACGCACTCATTGCCGCCTCGAATGCCACCCTCTCCTGGGAGTCGGTGGGGTTGAACCTCGGGGTGACCCTGGCCCTGGCCCTGGTTCTTTTCTTCACCTACCGGCTGACCTATTCGGGCGTGGCATACTCCCGCAGCTTCAATGTCTCCATTGTCATGACAACCATGGTGACGGCCATTGTCATGATGGTCATTGGAAACAACCTGGCCCTGTCGCTCGGCATGGTAGGCGCGCTGTCCATCGTCCGGTTCCGTGCGGCGGTCAAGGAGCCCAAGGACATCGCCTATCTGTTCTGGGGACTGGCCATCGGCCTGGCTGCCGGCAGCGGCGCACACGCCATCGCCGTACTGGGTTCGCTGGCCATGGTGGTGGTGGTGATCCTGTTCCATGTGGCCGGACGTGAGCATGGCCTGTCCTGTCTGCTGGTGGTCAAGGGCGCGCGCTTCTCCGCGGAGGCCGTCACCGGCAAGGTGAAGGCGATGAGCGGGCGGAGCCGGCTCAAGATGCAGAACACGTCGGAGCGCGCAATGGAGTGCGTCTACGAGATTCGCGCACGCCAGGGAAAAGAGTCCCAGCTTGTGGACGCGGTGCGGGCTCTCGAAGGCGTGGAGACCGTCAACCTCGTCGCGTACAGCGGAGAAATCGGCGGTTGAGCAGTCAATAGGTGATCAAGCGGCAGTTGCGTCGTCAAAGCGGGTGCAATCTGCAGCGGGCAGTCGGCGGTTGAACAAGGAGCATGCAATGAGGCAGAATGGCTTTTTCATACAATGGGGTGGACGCAGCCGCAGCTGGCTGGGCTTGTCCGTCTCCTTGCTGGTGGCCATTCTGCTGCTGTTGCCTGGAACGGCGCTGTTGAGCGGAAGCGGCATGATGGCAGCTGCAGATGCTCCTGCTCCCCACGAAATCGGCCTGCGCATCAACGAGGTGGTCACGGGAAACGCCAGCCTGCTGACCGATGTCGATGGGTCCCGTCCGGACCTCATCGAACTCTACAATCCGGGACCGGATGCCATCGATCTCACGGGATACGGGCTCAGCGACGACCCTTCCGTTCCCTTGAAATGGACGTTTCCCCAGCATGAGCTGGCACCGGACAGCTATCTGGTTGTCTTCGCAGCCAAGCATCCGCCGGATCTCACACAAGCCGGCAAAGAGGACATGGACGACGAATCGTCGCAAGGCGTTGCCATTTTGCGCGCGGATTTCGGGCTCAGCAAGCGGGGCGACAAGCTCAGCCTGTCGGATCCGGAAGGCCGGCTGCTGCAACTGCTGGTCATCGACGCGGCCGAACCCGACATCGCCTACGGCATGGACGCATCAGGTGAATTTGTCTGGTGGACCCGTGCCACGCCGGGTTCCGAAAATGGCGGTGAACGCATTCGGAATCTGATGAC
>JAEWSN010000128.1 GCA_023459915.1 Bacillota bacterium | reverse complement strand
GTACCAGGCCATGCGCGTCACGGGCAGCGGAGATCCCACGGTTCCCCTGGCACAAACGCTTCCGGGAAAGTTGCCCCAGCGTGTCATCACCACGACGGCGGCGCATGGGTACAGCTCCTACGGCAATCAGATAGGGCTTGCGACCGGCCAGGTGACGGAAATCTATCACCCCGGCTATGTCGCCAAGCGCATGGAAATCGGCGCGGTGGTCGGCGCCGCGCCGCGGAGCAATGTGGTGCGGCAAATCCCCGCCCAGGACGACATCGTGGTGCTGCTGGGCGGACGGACCGGCCGGGACGGCTGTGGCGGCGCCACCGGCTCCTCCAAGGAACACACGGAGGAATCGCTGGCCACCTGCGGCGCGGAAGTGCAAAAGGGCAATCCGCCCACGGAGCGAAAAATCCAGCGCCTGTTCCGCGACCCCGAGGTGACACGCCTCATCAAGCGCTGCAATGACTTCGGTGCCGGCGGTGTGTCCGTGGCCATCGGAGAGCTGGCGGACGGGCTGGACATCAATCTGGACGCGGTTCCCAAGAAATACGAGGGGCTCGACGGTACGGAGCTGGCCATTTCCGAATCCCAGGAGCGCATGGCCGTGGTGGTGGCGCCCGAACACGCGGCCGCCTTCATTGCGGCGGCCCGGAAGGAAAACCTCGAGGCGGTGAAGGTGGCGGTCGTCACCTCGGAGAACCGGCTGCGGATGCGTTGGCGCGGCAAGGCCATCGTGGATGTGTCCCGTGACTTCCTCAACACCAACGGGGTTCGCCAGCACGCGACCGCACGGATTGTGGAGCCGGATCCCGCCCTGTCGCCGCTCGACACGCTGCCCGCCAGCGCGGCGTTCGAACACAAGGATTTGGGCGATGCCTGGAAGGCCAATCTGGGCCGGCTGAATGTCTGCAGCCAAAAGGGTCTGTCCGAACGCTTTGACAGCACCATCGGCTCGGCTTCCGTCCTCATGCCGTTTGGCGGTGTCCGCCAGATGACGCCGGCGGAAGGCATGGTCGCCAAGCTGCCGGTGCCGGGTGGCGACACGGTCACCGGCACCGCCATGACCTTCGGGTTCCATCCGGAAATATCCTCCTGGAGCCCGTATCACGGCGCCGTGTACGCCGTGCTCGAGTCCCTTGCAAAGCTGACTGTCTGCGGGGCTTCCCCTGCGCAGGCGCGGCTCACATTCCAGGAATATTTTGAGAAGCTCGGGCAGGACCCCGTCCGCTGGGGCAAGCCGCTGAGCGCGCTGCTGGGCGCGTTTTGGGCCCAGATGGCCTTCGGCGTGGCGGCCATTGGCGGCAAGGACAGCATGTCCGGCACCTTCCGTGACATGCATGTGCCGCCGACACTGGTTTCCTTTGCGCTGGCGCCGATGGACGTCCGCCGCGCGACCTCGGCGGAGTTCAAGAAGCCGGGCAGCCGTGTGGTGCTGGTCTCTCCCGAACGGGATGAATGCGATTTGCCAAACATCACCGCCTACGCCGACGCGCTCGCGAAAATCCACACGGCCATCACCCATGGCGTGGTGCGCGCCGCGGCCACGGTGCAAACCGGAGGGATCGCGGCCGCCGTCTCGCGCATGGCCTTTGGCAACAACATCGGCATGACCTTCAGTCGCAATCTGTCACGGACCCGGTTGTTCTGCCTCGATCCCGGCGCCATTCTCCTGGAATTGCCGGAGGAGCGCCCGGTGGCGGATTTGCTGCCCGGTGTTCCCTGCATGGAGCTGGGCATGACCGTGCCCGAACCGGTGCTGACACATGGGGAGATCCGACTCCCGCTCGATGTGCTCGAGGCAGCCTGGACGGCCAAGCTTGACCCCGTTTTCCCCACGGCGACAGCCGGGGAAGCCGCAGCAATCCCCGTGATACGTCACGACAAACGGGCCACGCGCACCCGCGCCACACCGACCATTGCCCGGCCACGCGTGTTCATTCCGGTTTTCCCGGGCACCAACTGCGAGTACGACTCGGTCGGCGCTTTCGCCAAGGCGGGCGCGGTGACGGATGTGTTCGTCTTCAACAATCTCAGTGCGCGCGACATCGACGCGTCTGTTCATGAAATGGAAAAGCGCATCCGCAACAGCCAAATCATCATGCTGCCGGGCGGCTTCTCCGCGGGCGATGAGCCGGAGGGCTCCGGCAAGTTCATTGCCACGGTGTTCCGGAACATGCTGCTTCAGGATGCCGTTTCTGATTTGCTGCAAAACCGGGATGGCCTCATGATGGGCATCTGCAATGGCTTCCAGGCCCTTGTGAAGCTGGGGTTGCTGCCGGGTGGCAGCATCGCGCCGCTGACCGCGCAATCGCCGACGCTGTCCTTCAACCGCATCGGCCGCCATGTGTCCAGCCTGGTGCGGACCAAAAACGTGTCCGTGAAGTCCCCGTGGATGCTCAAGGAAGAACTGGATGACATCCGGTGGGTGCCGGTTTCCCATGGCGAGGGCCGGTTTGTGGCGGATCCGGAAACCCTGGAACGCCTGGCCGCCAACGGCCAGATTGTGACGCAATATGTGGATCTCAACGGCAATCCCACCATGGACATGCCGGGCAATCCAAACGGTTCGGTCTGGGCCATTGAGGGCATTGTCAGCGAGGACGGCCGGATTCTGGGCAAGATGGGACATTCCGAGCGCTATACCGACGGCACCTATGTCAATGTGCCGGGGCAGCGGCATTCCCGCCTGTTCGAGGGCGGGGTCGCCTGGTTCAAGTGAAGTGGCCATGTTCCCATGAGGTGAGCCGGGAAAGCATGACATGAGGTGAACCGGGAAAGCAGACATGCGCTGATACAGGAAAGCAAAAACCGCCGCCTGGAATCCCAGTGCGGCGGTTTTCATTTTGCTCCTGTCAGGGGTTCACTTGATGCGCACCCCGAAAATCTTCTTGGCATAGGAGCCCACGACCGCCATGTCGTTGTAGACGGCCGGGGAGGATTCGATGTTGCCCTCGAGGGACACACTGTCCACGATTTCACCGGTCTTGGGGTCGAACAGTTGCATGAAGCCGCCATATCCGCACAGCAGGCCCCAGGTTTTTCCGTCGTCGGAGAGGATGTCCACCGGAGAGCTCCAGCTGTAGGAGTCCAGCTCCTTTTTCCAGACTGTTTCTCCGGTCTGCTTGTGGATGGCGATGAGCGTTCCCTTGTTGGTGCCGCCGGTGAGGGCGATGTTGAAGATGATGAGGTCTGAAATGTCATCCTTGCCAACCAGCGGGGTGGCCAGTGCGCCGCCGTTGATGTAGTACTGGTACATCGCGGGCACATCCACCTGCCAGACCAGCTCGCCGGTGAGGGCGTTGAATTTGCGGATGTTGCTGTTCGCGGTACCGGAACCCTGCGCCTTGAGCCGCGCATCCACCTGATTGGCGGTGTAGACGAAGACGCCGTCCGGTTCCTCGCTGACAGTGGTGGTGACATCGGTGTCATCGCCGAGCCTGGCCATCCAGACGGGCTCGAAGGTGTTGATGTCCACGCATTGCATGGTACCGCCGTTGTCCGCGAAATACATGAGGTTGCGGTAGAACGCGGGGCTGTTCTCGGTGCCGAGGTTGGCGCTGTAGCTGCTCTTGTACCGGTATTTGGTGACTTCCGGATCAAGGGACAGCGTACCGGCTTCCGCATTGTACGCACTGTTGAGCTTGACCCGGTTGATCAGCCCGTTCTCGCCGGCCTGGATCAGGGTGTCGGTTTGCCAGTGGATAAGCCCGGATGCGTCGAATGCGCCCCAGGAGCGGAATGCCTGCGGGTCCTTGCCGGGAAGTCCCCAGATCTGCTTTTGGTCGAGCAGGCTGAAAACGCGGTATTGGAACGAGGAAGACCGGTCTCCATTGGCGTTGAGTCCCTGGCCCACATACAGCAGCGGATACCCGCGCGGATCCACGGCGCCGGTGCCCTTGAAGGAGAAGCCGAAGTTGATTTTGTCACGGGTGTATTTCCCCGTCTCGAGATCGAGGAAATAAATGTTGCCATCGAGCGTGGGGTAGATGACCTCCACCAAATCCTTCGCTTTGGCTTCCGGCAGCAGGTTCATGGCGTTGCGTGTCGCCTCGGGCCAGTGGACCAGCAGCGGCTGCCCGGTCCAGCCCGTGCCGGGCCAGAAGCTGTTCAGCGCGCTGATGGCACCGGTTTCCGATGTCCAGACCACCTCGAGCTTTTTCTCCGTGACCTGCCTTGTGCCAAACGAGGGGGTGGTGCGGCTGTGGTCGCCGCGGAAGGTCAGCACGCCCTCGACCCCATTTGCATAGGTTTGCGGCTCCCCGAACGCGATGAGTTCTTCCGACCGATAGTCCGGGACCGGCGTGGTGCCCTTGAAGACCGCCCAGGTCAGCTTGCCGCCATCTGAAAATGATGAAATTGTGGTTGCGGAACCGGATTTGCTCTTGCCCGTGAACAGGGGGGACGCCTGCCAGTCCAGTGCCAGCGCTGCCGGATCCGTGACCGGCGGTGGCGGCGTGGGTGTCGG
>JAEWSN010000127.1 GCA_023459915.1 Bacillota bacterium | reverse complement strand
CATATGAAGCCGCCTTTCTCATGTAACCCTGTTGAGAACAATGTCATCCTCTGCCATCGGCAGCCGTTGTCCTGCAGCGGGAAGCCGTTCTCCTGAAGCGGTAAGGCGTTCTCCGTGCGTGTGTCGTTATCATGGTTATTTCAACAGCAACGCCACCGGGCAATGGTCCGAACCAAGGATATCCGGGTGAATGCACGCATCCGCCATGACAGGCGCCAGCGCCGCGGATACCATAAAATAGTCTATGCGCCATCCGGCATTCCGCTCCCGGGCTTTCATCATGTAGGACCACCAGGTGTATGCTTCGGTCTTGTCCGGGTAAAAGTGACGAAAGCTGTCCACAAAGCCGGCTTCGAGCAGGTTGGAGAACTTCTCCCGTTCCTCGTCGGAAAACCCGGCATTCTTGCGGTTGGATTTTGGGTTCTTCAAATCGATTTCCTGATGCGCCACATTTAAATCGCCGCAGAAAATGACCGGTTTTTTCTCCTCGAGCTTCTTCAGCCAGGCCAGAAACGCTTCCTCCCATTGCATGCGGTAAGGCAGTCTGGCCAGCTCGTTCTGGGCGTTCGGCGTGTAGACTGTCACCAGATACCAGTCCGGATATTCCGCGCACAGCACACGGCCCTCCTGGTCGTGTGCCTCGATGCCGATGCCGCGGGTCACCGCGAGGGGTTCCTCCCGCGTGAAGATGGCCGTTCCGGAATACCCCTTTTTCACGGCGTAATTCCAGTATTGGTGGTAGCCGTCGAGCGGCACTTCCACCTGGCCTTCCACCACTTTTGTCTCCTGAAGACAGAAAATATCAGCGTCCAACCGGTGGAAGGATTCAAGGAAACCCTTCCCCAGGCAGGCTCGGATACCATTGACATTCCACGAAACCAGTTTTTTCATTTGCTCCTCCGTGACACACACATATGCCGCGCACCGGATATGGGGTGCCCCGCGCAGTCTTCCGCCGTTCGGCCGCACAATCGCGCTGGCGTATTCCGTGTGCAAACTCTTCTTCTGATTGTACCACGAACGCATCCGGTCCAACACGCAAAAGGGAATGGCCGAAATCGGCCATTCCCCTGTTGCTGCGCGTGTCCTTGTGCACACATGCCATTCGCGACGCCAGGCGGTGATGCCTGACGTCTGCGGACGTGCGGTCCGCTGCGTGATGGCTTGTTCTCATGTTCCCTGCGTCTTACTTGTCCAGCATCTTCTTGTAGGTTGCCAGACGAATTTTGCTGTTTTCTTCGGCCACCTTGAACAGTTCTTCCGCGACATCGGGGAAGGTCTGCTTCAAGGAGGTGTAGCGCACTTCACTACCCAGGAAGGCCTGGAAATCGCCCGTGGGATCCTTGGAATCGAGCACGAACGGATTCTTGCCTTCTTCGGCCAGCTTGGGCACATAACGCCACAGGTGCCAGTATCCGCACTCCACCGCTTCCTTTTCGTGCGTCTGGGTTCTGGCCATGCCATTCTTGATGCCATGGTTGACGCAAGGCGCATACGCGATGATGATGGACGGACCGTCATGGGCCTCTGCTTCAATGATGGCCTTCATGAACTGGTTCATGTCCGCGCCCATGGCGACTTGTGCGACATACACATAGCCGTAGGTGGTTGCGATCATACCCAGGTCCTTCTTGCGCATCTTCTTGCCGGAAGCCGCGAACTTCGCAACTGCGCCGGTCGGCGTGGACTTGGAGGCCTGGCCGCCTGTGTTGGAATAGATTTCGGTGTCGAACACCAACACGTTGATGTTCTCGCCGGAGGCCAGGACATGATCCAGACCGCCGTAGCCGATGTCGTACGCCCATCCGTCACCGCCAACAACCCACACGCTCTTCTTGACGAAGTGGTCGCGCTTCTTGTTGAGTTCGGCCACGAGTGCGTCACAGTCGGCGCAGCAGGGTTTCCAGGCATCGAGGGCCGCGTTGAGCAGTGCGGCAGCCTTCTTGGAGCCTTCACCGTCATCGCTGTTCTCGAGCCAGTTCTGCGCGGCCGCCTTCAGGTCGGCCGGCATGCACTCGGCTGCCGCCACTTTTTGCATGGTTCCAGCCAGGTGTTCCCGGATCTGCTGGGTACCCAGCAGCATGCCCATGCCGTATTCGGCATTGTCCTCGAACAGGGAGTTGGCCCAGGCCGGACCCTTGCCGTTCTTGTCCGTGCAGTACACGGTGGCCGGCGCGGAACCGCCCCAGATGGAGGAGCAGCCGGTGGCGTTCGCGATCATCATGCGGTCGCCATACAGCTGGGTGATGGCCTTGAGGTAAGGGGTTTCGCCGCAACCGGCGCAGGCGCCGGAGAACTGCAGCAGGGGTTGGGCAAACTGGCTGTTCTTGACCGTGTTCTTCGGAGCCAGCTCATCCTTGACAGTGACCTTCTCGGTGACATAGTCCCAGTTGGCGAGTTCCGCATGCTGGGAAGCCTGCGGCTTCATGATCAGCGCCTTTTCCTTGGCAGGGCAGACGTCGGCACAGTTGCCGCAGCCCGCGCAGTCGAGGGTGGAGACCTGAATCTTGTACTGGAGGCCCTTGAACTGCGGACCCATGGCGTTGAGCGTCTTCATGCCTTCCGGCGCGCCGGCGGCTTCCGCCTCGTCGAGCAGGAACGGACGGATGGCGGCATGCGGGCAGACCAGCGAACAACGGTTGCACTGGATGCAGTTGTCCGCCTGCCATTCCGGTACATTCACCGCGATACCGCGCTTCTCGAAAGCGGAGGTGCCCATCGGGAACGTGCCGTCCTCGATGTCCTTGAAGGTGGACACCGGCAGGTCGTCGCCCTTCTGGCCGTTGATGACGTCCACGACGTCACGGATGAAGGCGGGACGCTTGCTCTCTTCGGCCGCGGCGTCTGTCGCGGTTTTCCAGGCCTCGGGCACTGCCACCTGATGGAACGCGGTGATGCCGCGATCCACGGCCGCATAGTTCATGTTGACGATGGCTTCACCCTTCTTGCCGTACGCTTTCACGATTTCGGCCTTGAGGTATTCGGTCGCCTTGTCGAGCGGAATCACATCGGCGAGCTTGAAGAAGGCGGCCTGCATGATCATGTTGATGCGGCTGCCCAAGCCAATTTCCTCACCAATCTTCGTGGCGTCGATGGTGTAGAACTTGATGTTGTTGTTGGCAATTTGGCGCTTGAGCGCGGCCGGCAGCATCTCATCGAGCTGCTCGGGGGTCCACTGGCAGTTGAGCAGGAACGTGCCGCCCTTTTTCAGACCATGGATGAGATCGTACTTGCCGACATAGGACTGGTTGTGGCAGGCGATGTAGTCGGCATTGTCGATGAGGTAGGTGGCGCGGATTTTGTTCTTGCCAAAGCGCAGATGGGATACCGTGATGCCGCCGGACTTCTTGGAGTCGTAGGCAAAGTAGCCCTGCGCGTACAGGTCGGTCTTGTCGCCGATGATCTTGATGGCGGACTTGTTGGCGCCGACGGTGCCGTCGGAACCCAGACCCCAGAACTTGCAGCGGATGGTGCCTTCGCTCTCGGTGACGATCTGCTCCTTCACCGGCAGCGACAGGTTGGTGACATCGTCCACAATGCCAACCGTGAAGCCGTTCTTCGGCTCCGCGGCGTCCATGTTTTCGAACACGGGCAGCAGGCTGGTGGGGGTGACATCCTTGGAGCCAAGACCATAGCGGCCGCCCACGATGACCGGCTTGAAGTCGGCTGTGTAGAACAGGCTCTGCACGTCGAGGTACAGCGGTTCGCCCAGGGCACCCGGTTCCTTTGTGCGATCGAGCACGGTGACGACCTTGGCGGTCTTGGGCATGACGTCGAAGAAGTACTTCGCGGAGAAGGGACGGTACAGGTGTACCTTCACCATGCCGTACTTGCCTCCCTTGGCATTGAGGTAGTCGATGAGCTCCTCGAGCGCTTCGGTGACCGAACCCATGGCCACAACGACCTTTTCGGCATCCGGTGCGCCGTAGTAATTGAAGGGCTTGTACTCACGGCCTGTGATGTCCGAAATTTCCTTCATGTAGCCGGCGACCACATCGGGTACGGCATTGTAGAAGGAATTGCTGGATTCACGGGCCTGGAAGAAGATGTCCGGGTTCTGCGCGGTGCCGCGGGTGACCGGATGCTCCGGATTCAGCGCGCGGGCACGGAACGCTTCCACGGCATCCATGTCCACCAGCTTGGCGAGCTGATCGTATTCGAGCACTTCAATTTTCTGGATTTCATGGGAAGTGCGGAAGCCGTCAAAGAAATGACAGAACGGCACACGCCCCTTGATGGCCGCCAGGTGGGCAACAGAACCAAGATCCATGACTTCCTGAACCGAACCGGACGCCAGGAAGGCAAAGCCGGTTTGGCGGCAGGCCATGACGTCCGAATGGTCGCCGAAGATGGAAAGCGCATGGGAAGCCACTGCACGGGCCGAAACATGGAACACGCCGGGCAACAGCTCGCCCGAGATTTTGTACATGTTCGGAATCATCAGCAACAGGCCCTGCGAGGCCGTGTAGGTGGTGGTCAGGGCGCCTGCCTGCAGCGATCCGTGCACCGCACCGGCCGCACCGGCTTCGGACTGCATCTCGACCACCTTCACCGGTTGACCGAAAATGTTCTTCTGACCGCGGGCGGCCCATTCATCGGTCGCTTCGGCCATGTTGGACGACGGTGTGATCGGATAGATCCCGGCAACTTCCGTAAAGGCGTACGCAACATGCGCAGCGGCGGTATTGCCGTCCATCGTCTTCATCAATTTTTTCGCCATGTCTTTCCCTCCTTGAGCGGTTGGGTATTGCACTTTGTATACACAGCACATTGTACAATATAGACTGCCCTTTCGGCAATCAAAAGTATTATATCACACGCGGGACATTCTTCAACGGGACATCCGGCGCATTCGCAAAAAAACAGGCCGCGCGGGGAGAACCCTTGCGCGGCCTGTGGCCTGTGTGACAACCGGGGATGACCATGTGTCAGAGCTTGTACAGCTTGAGTTTTTTCCGGAACTGTTCCACCTCCACCGCAGAGAGGGTGTGCAGCGGCTCGCGCAGGGAGGTGAACGCCATGCTGTCATGGATGCCGTTCTCCATGCGGGCCATCAGGGTGGCCGCATCCTGTTCCTCCGACGGATAGTTTGCCCCGTACATGAAGATGCGGCGATCCCGGGCAAAGGCGCCGAACAAACGTCCGTAGACATCGCGGACCTTGCGCTCCACCGTCACGATGAACCCCTTGGCGGTGAACGGGCACACAATGATGAAGGTTTGCGGCCCATGCGGCAGCACGCGATCCGTGTCGCGCAATTCCTGAACCAGCGCGTCCCGGAGGCCCGCGAACTCGGACTCGTCAAGGCCCACCGCGCGCACCATCAGCAGGGAGAGGGTATGTCCGCCGCGGTTCGCCATTTTCAGCTCCCGAATCAGCTCGCCGCCAAGATCCTCCAAGGCGGGTGGAATAGGCTCGGCCACAGGTGGCGGCGGTGCTTCCGCGGACGGCTCGGGCTGCGCGTCCGCTCTGCCCATCAGGGTTCGGCCCTTGTCGATCACCGCGGGAAGCCTTTCAAGCAACACGTCGCGATATCGCTCCCGCCGCTGGGGCAGCAGAATGACGTCGCCAATGCCGGCGCGCAGCGCGCCGCCCACCATGTCGGCGGATTCGTCGGGAACCAGTGCCAGAATGGCACCCCGATACGGCGTGCGAACCGACAGCAGCCGTTGCACCTCGTCATAGAGACGCTCGCGATCCTGTCGCGTCACTTCAAGCACATACAGCACAATGGCATCCCTGAACAGGCTGAGCTTGAGCCGGACGTCCTCTTCATCCGACGCCTCGGCCACGTCCAGCCCCAATTCCACCAGCACCCGAAGCAGGGTGCCTTTGAGATAGCGATTTTCGCAATTGATGAGAACCTTGTCCATTCCGTCTTCCCGCACATCCTGTGCCAACGTGTGTCTTCCCTGACGACGCGGACGCTTCCGCGTGCCGCCGTTGCCTCCCGGCCATGCCACATGTCTTCATCAATCATATCGGCAGATCGCAGGAAAACCTTGACAGATCACGTTTTGGACCGGTTGCCTCCTTTTCCCGATTCCCTCTTTATGGTATAGTATCCCTGACCATTTCGGCATCCCCCACGGGTTGCCGCAAGGCATCACGCGTCATACAGGAGGCATTTGATCATGGCAAAACTCACAGGAAATCTGATGTTCGGCCAGTCCGGCGGCCCCACCTCGGTCATCAACGCCAGCGCGGCGGGGGTGTTCATCGAAGCACTCGGCCAGGACTGCATCCCGAAGGTGTACGGCGCCGCCAACGGCATCCGCGGCATTCTCGACGAGAAATTCTACGACATGGGTCAGGAAGACATGGCCGAGCTCGAGCTGCTCAAGACCACCCCGTCCTCCGCGCTCGGTTCTGTCCGCTACAAGCTGGCCGATCCGGACAAGGATCCCACGGACTACCTGCGTCTGCTCGAGGTGTTCAAGAAGTACGACATCCGCTATTTCTTCTACAATGGCGGCAATGACTCCATGGACACCTGCAACAAAATTTCCAAGTTCATGCAGAAATCCGGCTACGAGTGCATCGTCATGGGCGTCCCCAAGACCATCGACAACGATTTGGCCGCCACGGACCACTGCCCCGGCTTCTCTTCGGCCGCCAAGTACATCGCCACCTCCACCATGGAAGTCTACCTGGACGCCCGGGTCTACGACACCCCCATGGTCTGCGTGCTCGAAGTGATGGGCCGCAACGCCGGCTGGCTCACCGCCGCCACCTCCCTGGCCTCCCTCAAGGGACATGGCCCCGATCTCATCTACCTGCCGGAGAAAGCCTTCGACAAGGATGATTTCCTCGCGTCAGCCAGAAAGGCATACGAGAAGAACCACGGCAAGCTCATTGTCGCCGTTTCCGAAGGCATCAAGGACAAGAACGGCACCTATATTTCCGAGTACGGCTCCGATCTTGCCAAGGAAAAAGACTCCTTCGGCCATGCCCAGCTCGGCGGCACCGGTGCCGTCGTGGCCGACATGCTCAAGAAGGAACTCAAGTGCAAGGCCCGCGCCATCGAGTTCAGCCTGCTGCAGCGTTGCGCGGCGCATTGCGGCTCCGCCGCCGATGTGGAGGAAACCTTCACGGCCGGCCGCAAGGCGGTGCAGTTCGCCGTTGAGGGCGTCACCGACCACATGGTGGCCTACGAACGCAAGATGGTCGACGGCAAGTATGTCTGCGACTACAAGCTGGTCAACCTCAGTGAAGTGGCCAACACCGAAAAAACCATCCCGATGTCCTGGATCAAGGAGGACAACACCGGCCTGACCCAGGAGTTCTATGATTACGCCCTGCCCCTCATCGCCGGAGAGTCCAAGCCCCCGATGGTGGATGGCCTGCCCCGTTTTGCCCAACTGAAAAAAGTGCTTGCCACAAAATAAACCCCCACCTGCCGCACCGCGGGACAAAACCTGCCGGCGCGGCGTCACGGGTTGACAAAAGGAGGCCTCCGCATGGACGGCCTCCTTTTTTGTTCCTGATGTGCCGGCTGCTCCCGGCACCCCGACCGGGTCACCCGTCAGGCCGTCGGGCCGGCTCCCCGCCCCAGCAGCAGGCGGTAGACGGACGACCATTCCCGCCGACCCTCGTATTCGGCGTGAACCAGCAACGGCTGGCCCACAGGCAGATCGGCCGGCAACATGGCGGACACCGTCAGGCCTTTCCTGTTTGACCACGGCGCGAGCGGCTCGTGAATCCACCGGCCCAGCGAAACCCGGTACTCCCCGATTTCGATCCGGACGTGGATGGTGCCCGCTTCCAGGGCTTCCGGCGAATCGTTCAGCAGCCACAGCGTGCTTTGGAACAGCTCCCCCGGCT
>JAEWSN010000126.1 GCA_023459915.1 Bacillota bacterium | reverse complement strand
GGGGTCAGCCCCCGACCAAGCCAGGGGGTCAGACCCCAGGCAAACCAGGGGGTCAGACCCCAGGCAGAACGGGGGGGCAGACCCCAGGCGCGTCGAAGGGGCAAGCCCCAACCGAAGGGCCGCGCCGATTCACCTTCCGGGAACAGCGGGAATTCGAGGAGATCGACGCGCGCGTGGAGGGGCTGGAGCAGGCGGTGGCGGAAGCGGCGGCCGCGCTGGAGGCCGGCGCGAGCGATTACCAGCAGCTTCCCGGCCTGCTGGCACGCAAGGAAGCACTCGACGCGGAGCTCGAGGCGGCCGTGGAACGTTGGGCCTATCTGCACGAGATTCATGAGCAGCTTGTGCAGGGATGAGATCGGGAAACCTTTTTGTCAGACTTTTCACAGGTTCAGGCTGTACGTGATGAGGTGAAGTGGTTCCCGTCCCACGAGCGCGGCGGATTTTGCGCCGTGTTGCGGGGTGGCACCCATGGAACAGGCAGGCACAAAATGAGGAGGATACATCCATGAGCAACACCATGTATGATTCCATGAACAACGCCGGGAACGACCCCGTGAACGGACAATCCGGCAAGCCCCTGTCCCCGTTCGCCAAAGCCATGAAAATCGTCACCGCGCCTTCGGAGGCGGCGGCGGCCATTCGGCAGAAACCGGACGTGCTGCTGCCCATCCTCATCATGATTGTGCTGTCGCTGCTGCCGGTGCTGGGGAATTATCAGGCGTATCTGGACACGCTGGTGCAGGCCTTGTCCCTGAACCCGAACTCGTCCAGCATGACGGCGGATCAGTTGCGCGAACTGGCCCAAATCTCCGCCTATACCGGCATCGCGTTTTCCCCGGTGCTGGTCGTCGGCGGCTGGCTGCTCGGCAGCCTCATCCTGTTTGGGTTCGTCCGCATGTTCGGTGGGGAATGCCGGTACAAGCAGCTGCTCTCCCTCAAGGGATACACCATGATTTTCGGCCTGATCGCCGTCGCGCTGACGGTGGTGATTTCAAGGCTCACCGGCGCCGGATTCACCCAGCAGAGCTACACCTCGCTGGCTTCCGTTTTCCCCGACATCTCGGGCGGGTTTTTGGCCGGGGTGGTTTCCGGCATTGAGGTGTTCAGCATCTGGTCCGTTGTGGTGACCGGCATCGGCGTCTCCGTCATTGCGGGGATCTCCCGGAAGAAAGCGTATATCATCGTGGGGGTCCTGTTTGCGCTGGGATTGCTGCTGACCGGGCTTTCCGGTGTTGTCGGCGCCTCGTTCACCGGCATGTGACAGACATTGCCACCGGCCATGACTGACTCGGATCATAATTGACAACAGTCACGAATGACACCAGCCACTGCGCGTGCGTTGACGGCACCGCTGGCAAGGAACCGGGAGAGGACAAGATGAGCAAGAAAGTTTGGATTGGGTTGGGCATCGTCGCGGTGGCGGGGCTCCTGATATTTGCGGCCGTCCGCAATGCCGGCGGCGGCGTGGGCGGAAAACAGGTGGACGCCAAATATGGACGGGTGGTCCAGGGGACGGTTTCCTCCTCCATCCTGGCCAATGGCATGGTGGAGGAACACGAGAAGTACGAGGTGTACCTCGATGTGTCCGTTCCCGTGCTCGATGTGCTGGTGGAAGCCGGCGCCGAGGTGGAGAAGGGACAACAGATTGCGGCGTTCGACCTGTCGGATTTGCAGGCCGAGGTACAGCGGCTGCGCAACAGCCTGCAGACGCAGGAGCTCACACTCGAAAAACTCCGCCTGATGCAGGATCCCCGCGGCACCGCCTCCCTTGAGGCGTCTGAAACGGTTGCCCGCAACAACCTCGCGACGGCGGAGGCCGCGCTGGCGGAGGCGCAGAAGCGGCTGGAGACACAGCGGGCGCTGTTCGCCACGGGCACCATTTCCCAGAGCGAGCTTGAACAGGCGGAACGCGCGGTGGACGACGCGCGCGCGGCCAGGGCCAACGCGTCGGCCAACCTGGCGTCTGCCAGGGCGAGCCTGTCCGAAACCCGCAAGAGCAATGCCAGCAGCCAGGACAGCACGGACATCGACATCCGGATTCAGGAGTTGGCCATCGAGGCCACCCAGACCTCCCTTGAGAAGGCGGAGAACGCGCTGGCAGAGGCGGAGGCCGCCATGTACGCGCCGCACACCGGGATTCTCAGCGCGTCCACGCTCCGGCGGGGCATGTATGTGGGAAGTCCCGCACAGGCGCTGTACACCGTGTCCGATGTGAGCGCGCTGAAGGTCCGCGCCCTGGTCAAGGAGTACGACATCCGCAAGGTACAAACCGGGCAGGGGGTGTCGCTGTACGGCGACGCGTTCGACCGGGAGGAGGGCGTCACCGGGGTTGTCTCCCGCATCGGTGCCAACGCGTTCAAGACGCAGAGCGGATCGGCCATGGACAACGTGGTGGAGGTGATGGTGGACATCGGGAACACCGTGCCCGTGCTGCGGCCGGGACTGGGCGCCACCTGCGTCATCTTCACGGAAAGGCGTGAGGCGGTGCCGGTGCTGCCGCTCGAAGCCATCGCGGAAAACAAGGATGGCGACAAATACGTCTTTGTGCTCAAGGAGCCGGACCTCACCATGGAACAGCGGTTCATCAAAATCGGCATCTTCTCCGACAGCGTGGTGGAGGTGACCGAGGGGCTGGCCGCCGGGGAACTGGTGGTGCTCGACCCGCAGCCCACGTTCCGGGACGGCATCCGCGCCAAGGGAACGGAAGCCGGCGAGACCGTGATGCGCGGCGGGGTTGTCCCTGTGGAATGACCCGTTTGGCTCCGGAGGCGTTTCGGGGTTGTGCCTGAGATGTGAGCCGTCCGGATGCCGTCGTGTGTGCGGGATTCAACCTGTCGCGGGAGCGACGCGATGTGAACCAGCAAGTGGAGATGTGAAGACATGGGATTTGCCGAAAGCCTCAGGCAGGCACTGGACAGCCTGAAATCCAACAAACTGCGCTCCTTTCTGACCATGCTCGGCATTGTGATGGGCGTGTTTTCCGTGATCACCATTGTCGCCATCGGCAACGCCACCCAGGGCTATATCGACGCGGAGTTCGAAAAGGTGGGCGCCAACCTCATCAGCATCGGGTACAAGGTCAAGGATGTGCCCGAAAGCAAGCAGCTGGTGCTCGACGACATGGACACCATCCGCAGGGTCGCCCCGGAGATCAAGAACATCATGACCTCCCTGCAGTCCAGCGGCAGTGTGCGCATCGGCTCCAAAACCCGTGACGCGATAGTGCTGGGCGTTTCCTCGCAGTACAAAAGCCTTTCCCCCACGGAAATGGCGGCCGGCCGGTTTGTCAACGACATGGATGTCACCGCGCGCGCCAATGTGATTGTGGTGGACGAGCCGTTCGTGAAGCGCTATTTCCGCAACGAGGATCCGCTGGGCAAGGAGGTTTCCTTTCGCAGCTGGAACGACACGCGACAGAATCTCCGGATCATCGGCGTGGTGGCCGCCTCCGACGATCTGCTCTCCGGCATGATGGACAACGAGGATTTTCCCACCATTGTTTACATGCCCATCACCACCGTTCAGATGATGGGCAGCGGCAACACGGAACGCCTGGAAAGCATCAGCGTGTCCGTGGAGGGGGACGAGCTGCTCAAGCCCGTTTCCGATCGCATCATCAAGGCACTGGAAATCAAGAAGGGCCAATCCGGCCTGTTTTCAGCGAGCACATCTGCGGATCAGCAGAAGATCTTTTCCAGCGTCACCGGGGTCATCTCCTCCGTGCTGCTGGTCATCGCCGTCATCACGCTGCTGGTGGGCGGCATCGGCATTGTGAACATCCTGCTGGTCTCCGTGACCGAACGCATCCGGGAAATCGGCATCCGAAAAGCCCTGGGGGCGCGCGGCCGGGACATCCTGCTGCAGTTCATCACCGAGTCCGTCATCATGACAGGCATCTCCGGCCTCATCGGCATTCTGCTGGGACTGGTGGCCGGGGCCGTCATCGCGGCGCTGGTGAAGATTCCGCCTGTGGTGAATGTGGGCGTCATGGTCATGGCCTTCCTCGGCTCCGTGCTGCTGGGGCTCATCTTCGGCGTTTATCCGGCCAAGAAGGCGGCGGACATGGATCCCATCGAGTCGCTGCGGTATGAATGACCGGCGCGTGGCCATGAGCCGACCGGCACGCGGCCATGATCCGACCGGCACGCGGCCATGACCCGACCGGCGCGCGGCCATGACATGGCCGGGCATCCGCAAGGGCGCAAAGGGTGTGCCGGACGGTGAAATTATGGTATGATCGACGCAGAAACCTTGAGCCCACGGGAGGTGGCGTATGGCCAGAAAAACCTTCAGTCCTTATGACAAGGGCATCCCGGAACGCAAGGCGTTCCCGTCAAGATATGAAAGCATCCGGGACACCACGGTGTCGGGCGGACCCAATCCGGCGGGAGCAAAGCCCACCGGTTCCGGCACGCCCCCCGCGCATGGCGCGGCACACCGGCCGGATGCGCCCCGAGCCTTTGCGGACAATGTGCCCGGCAACGTGACGCGGCCCGTCCAGGGAACGGCTCCTCACGCCTCCACCCGCGTTCCCGGTGCGGGAAAGCGGGAAGGCGGCCCGCCGGTCGACCGGGACCTGCTCGACGGCTTGGAAGGCAATCACCGCCGGCAGCGCGGATGGGCGGAGGATGACAACCCGGACGAGCTGGTCGACGGCATCGCCATCACGCCGATTTCCCGTGACGAACTGAAAAAGAAGCTGGCCGCGCAAAAGAGCGGCGGTTTTCTGGGCGGCAAGAATCTGTGAGCGCCCGAGGGTTGCCCACCAGCGGATGACGCGGCTGCCTGACGGTTGAACACGGGGGGAACACACGGCATGTATCGTCTGAAAAGTGCCTTCCTGTTGCTATTGCTGCTTCTCGGAACTGTTTCGGGAGACGTCTTTGCCGACGCCGGCAGCGCCAAATCCCCGAACATCCTGTTCCTGAGCTCCTATCACGCTGGGTTCGACACCCTGCCGGATCAGACCGCCGGCATCACGCAGGCCCTTGCGGAACGAAGCTGGCGTTTTGACATTGAGTACATGGATACCAAGCGGTTGGACACCCCCCATCAGCGCGGGGCGTTCCGGGAGCATCTGGCACACAAGCTGGCGGAGCTGCCACAATATGATGTTGTCCTGGTTGGAGACGACAACGCGCTCCAGTTTGTCCTGGAGGAACGGGAAGCCCTATTTTCGGGCATTCCCGTTGTTTTTTTCTGCATCAACGATTTTGATCAGGCACGTCGGGCGGCACAGGATCCCCTGATGACAGGGGTGGTGGAGCAGGCGTCCCTCGCGGACAATGTCCGGCTGGCCAAAACACTTGAGCCGGATCTCACCCGCATGGTCGGCATCGTGGACGACACCCTGACCGGACAAGGCGACAGGCTGCAGTTCGAGGCGCTGGCACCCCTGTTCCCGGACATCACGTTCGAGGTCCTCAACGCGTCCCACCAACCCTATGAGATGCTGGAATCAACAATCGCGACATACGGGCGGGGAACGTCCCTGCTGTACCTGACCATGTTCGAGGACAGCACCGGCCGGATGCAGACCATTGACCAGAGTGTGGCGCTGCTGGCCCGCAGCGCCAGGGTTCCGGTGTATCGCGCGTCCGTCGGGGGTGTCGGGCAAGGTCTTCTTGGCGGGAAGATGGTCTCCTACGTGGATCAGGGGCGCATTGCCGCGGAAATGGCCATCCAAATCCTTGACGGCAAGGATCCTGAAAACATCCCCCCTCTGATGGAAAGCCCCAACCGCGTGATGCTGGATGAGAATGTGTTGCGCAGCTTCGAAATTCCGCGTTCACTTGTTCCGGAAGACGCCATCCTGGTCAATGCCGAAAAATCGGTGTTGGAGGAGTATGCCGGCCTCATCCTCACCGTGGGTGCGGTGATGGGATTCCTGACCGTGCTGCTGCTGGTCATCGCCATCGACAACCTCAAGCGCAGGCGGATTGAACGCGCGCTGCAGGAGAGCGAGGAGCAGTACCGGGAACTGTCGCGCCGGGATCCGCTGACGGGATTGTACAATCGGGCCGGGTTGCGGGAATGGGTGTCCCGGAACCTGCCCGAGGCAGTCTCCGGGGAGGCGGACGCCGTTCATGGCGCATTCCTGTACCTGGATCTGGACAATTTCAAAAACATCAACGATGCCTATGGTCACGATTTGGGCGATGAGATCCTTCTGCTCGTCGGACAGCGGCTGCGGGCGCTTCAACAGCCGGACACCCTGATTTCGCGCGTGGGGGGCGACGAGTTCGTGCTGGCCATCCGACACGAGCAGACCGTCGACAGAATCCATTCCCTGCTCGAGCGCCTGCAGGAAATCATCGCGCAACCCTGTGTCATGGGCGATCGGGTGTTCTATCTCTCCGCCAGCTGCGGCATCGCCTACTACCCACGCCACGGGAAGGATTACCATGAGCTGCTGCGCAATGTGGACGCGGCGATGTACAAGGCCAAGGCGCAGGGCAAGGATCGGTTTGTCTTTTTTTCGCACGACATGCAGCAGGCGCTGCGCGACAGGCTGGAGATCCTGCAGGATTTGCGCTCCGGGCTCGAGCGGGATGAACTGGTGTTGCATTACCAGCCGCAGGTGGATGCCGCTTCCGGCAAAACGGTCGGATATGAGGCGCTGGCCCGGTGGCAGCATCCGGTGAGGGGACTGCTGTATCCCGATTCGTTCATTCCGGCCGCCGAGGAGGGCGGGCTCATCACGAAGCTGGGAGATGCCGTTCTGGAAGAGGCCTGCCGGTTTGCCAACAGGCTGCGGGCGGCCGGCATCAAAGGGCGCACCCTTTCCGTGAATGTGTCGGCGGTGCAGCTGCAGCAGGGAGATTTTGTGGACAAGGTGACGGCCTGTCTGAAACGGCATGCCGTTTCCAAGGGCAGCATCATGTTGGAGCTGACGGAAAGCGCATTGATCGACAATCTGGACGCGGCGGTTGACATCCTGCACACCCTGCGCGCGCAGGGCATTCCTGTCTGCCTCGACGATTTCGGCACGGGATATTCCTCCTTGACCTATCTGCGCCGGCTTCCGCTCGATCAGCTCAAGCTGGACC
>JAEWSN010000125.1 GCA_023459915.1 Bacillota bacterium | reverse complement strand
TGTGATCCGCCTCGTCCCGCCCGGACGGCGCGCCCTCTCGGGAAGGCGCGGGACGGATTGTCACCGTGAGCACCGACCCGGTTCGCACTTTTCCCGTCAGATTGAGCCGCACGGGCGAAAACATGCCTTCGTGCCGCAGCAGCGACTGGCCGTCGACCATGATTTCCCAGGAATAATCAATGCCGTCACAGCAAAAATAAACCTGTTCGCCTGAATTGAGGGTAAAATAGGGAAGCACCGTCTCATATCGCCAGAACTTTTTCTCCATCCAGCGATACTTGCGGTGCTCCTCTCCCACGAACCATTCCGGCCATCCGGCGGCGGCGGCCCAATCGAGCTGCACCGCGCCGGGAACCTTGGCGGGAACCCACTCAGCCGGCGCCTGTTGCGCCTCCTCCGAAAATCCTGTCCGCCAGGAAAGCGTCATCCTTTTTTTCATATGTTCCCCCAGTCCGGACACTCAGGGCTTGACGGCCCTGCCTGCCTCGATTTCCCCGATCCAGACAACCGCGCTTTTTCCCCGCGCGGTCTTCGGCTCGAACTCGATCACTTTTTCAAACGACGCCACCGCCAGCCGGTTGGCCTCCTCCTGGTTGGGGAGCGCGGAGAGCCAATAGGCCTTTGCCGCGTAAAAATACAGTTCTCCCGCATAGGCGGGCGCTTCCTCGAGCTCCTCCATCAGATCGATGGCCTGATCGAATGCGGTCATGGCCTGCTGGTACACGGTTTTGTCCTGTGCCTTCGCGTTGCCCTTGTACAGCGCCATGGCGGCGTCGAACAGCATGCGCAGCGCCTCGGGACGCGCCTGATCGCGCAGCGCGGCCAGCTGGGTCTGGATATCCGGCGGGATGTCCAGACCCTGATAGTCCTGATCGATGATCCGGATGATTTCGGTGTATTGCGATTCCGCCGCCAGTGTCCGCAGCGTGGTGAGCCGCGCGGTCCATTGCCGGTAAGCTTCCATCTCCTCCACCAGATCCTGCTGGATGAGGTTTGCGCTTTCCAAATCCCGGGTCTTTTCAGCCAGCGCATCCTGATAATCGCTGTTCTCCTGTTGGAGTGCCGCGAGCCTTGCCTCCAGGGCGGGCTTGCTCCGGTCGATGGACACCAGGGGATTCTCTCCCGTCAGCTGCCACAGGCCGCCCAGCACCAACGCGCCCAACAGAAACCCGGCCAGGTACTTCAGCACCCAGGGGCCATTGCTTTCCGGCGCAAGCCCCTTGGCCATCCAGGCAGGGAGCGTGCGGGTTGAACGGCCGCGGCTGCGTTTGCCGTGCTGCGGGGTGCTGTCCGGCAGGACCCCATCGAGCCTGTCCAGATAATCCTTGGCGCGAAGGCTGCTGTCATCGAGCTGCACAACCTGAAGGAACAGGGCTCTTGCCTTGTCCTCCTCTCCCAGCCGGATATGACACAGCCCCATGAGATTCATGGCCTCATAGAAACCGGGATAAAGCGCTATCGCCTTTTTCAGGGCAATGACAGCAATGTCCTCGTTGCCGTTTCCGATATCGTCGAGCGCCTTGTTGTACATGGACAACGCCGATCGCGCCTCATCCGGAATGCCGCCGAGCTTTTTCTCCAGTGTCTTCAGATCGATGGGCTTGAAGCGTGCCAACTCCTCCTCGAGCTTGATCATTTCATCCTCCATCGGGCTACCCGATTGTGTTTTTCCATTCACCTGCCGCCAGACTGCCGGCAGGCCCGCAGAACGGTTCAACCGCCATGCAGGGCGTGTGCGCCGGATGCCTGGGACCCTGTTTTCCACTCCAGATACAACTGTCGGAAAACACCCGTCCAGGACAGCGAGCCCACGGCGACCAGAATGCCGTCAGGACCTGCGTCCTGAAGTCCCGCCACCATTGCTGCCTGTATTGTATCATGTTTGTACCATACGCAACACGCGGATTCCGGCGTTCCCGCGGCAGATTCCGACGCTTTGGCAGCAGATTCCCGCGTTCCATCCGCGGATTCCGGCCTTCCTGTGGCAGATTCCCGCGACCCGGGCGAAAACAGCCGGGCTGCCAGTTCATCCACCGGCATGCCCCGGGGCGAGCCCGGCCGGATGAGGTGCAGCGTGTCCGTGATTTCCAAAAGCGGCGCGCGCATGCCCGCCACGTCCTTGTCGCCCAGCACACCGAGCACCACCACGGCACGCCTGCCGGGAAACAGCTGCTGGAACGCGCCGGCAAACCGGCGCATGCCATCCGGATTGTGGGCACCGTCAATGACAACCACCGGATCCCCGGCGAAAACCTCAAACCGGCAGGGCCAGCGCACCTGGCGCAATCCCCGGCGGACGGCTTCGGGCGTGATCCCAAGCTGCGGCTGCCACCGGCCGAACCGGTGCAGCGCCGCAACCGCGAGCGCCGCGTTCTCCGCCTGATAGTCTCCCGCCAGCGACACCGCCCAGTCGCCGGACCAGTTGTCCCCGTCTGTCGCGTCAGGCAGCACCAGCTTGAAGCGTGTCACATCTGTGGAAGGGCGGACGGCCGACACGGCTCCTTCCGGCAGAAAGGACAACGCGGTCCGCGTCTGTTCGGCGCATTGCCGCAGCACCGCCGCCGCTTCCGCCTGCTGCGGCACGGAGACGGCCGCACAGCGGGGCCGCAGGATGCCGGCCTTGTGCCAGGCAATATCCCGAAGCGTGTCGCCCAAAAAAGCGGTGTGATCCATGTCGATGCGGCTCAGAACCGCCAGATTCCCCATCCCATATGCATTCGTGGTGTCAAAGCGTCCGCCCATGCAGGTTTCGAGCACCTGCACATCACATCTGGCTTCCCGAAACACCCAAAAGGCCATGGCCGCGTACAGCTCATACTCCGTGGGAAGATCCGACGCCGGCATCCGGGCTTCCGCCGCGGAAACGGCTGTCGCCGCATGGACGAACAGTTCCGCCCCGACAGGCTCGCCGTCGAGACGGAACATTTCCCGGACATGCAGCAGCCACGGGGAAATGAACATGCCCGTCCGCAGGCCGCAGGCACGCAGACCCGCCTCCAGACAGGCACAGGTGGATCCCTTGCCGTTGGTTCCCGCCACATGGATCACCGGTGAGGCTTCCTGTGGATTCCCCAGCAGGGTCAGCAAACGGGAAATTCGTGACAAGCCCGGCCGTACGCCCCGGTTCCGGGACGCCGCCACCCAGGCCAGTGCCGCCTCATAGGTCATGTCACCCTCGTCTTGTGCCCGGCACATCCACCCGGCAGACATCCGCCAGGAACACCCGGCCATCCAGCATGGACACTCGACCATCCAGCATGGACACCCGGCCATCCATCATGGACACCGGACCCTCATCCGGCGCCATGGCAGTTCTTGTATTTCTTGCCGCTGCCGCAGGGGCAGGGATCATTGCGGCCCACCTTGCCCATTTCACGCTTCTTCGGCGCCTTGGGCCCATCCCCGCCATGCGAGGCCGCCACAGGTTTGGCCACCTGCTCGCGTTCCACGGAAACATTCTCCTTGCGCAGGCGCAGCAGGGTTTTGACGGTATCCTCCTGGATGTTGCGGATCATCTCGTCGAACATGTCGAAGCCTTCGCGCTTGTACGCGATGACCGGATCGTTCTGCCCGTAGGCGCGCAGCCCGATGCCGTACTTGAGCTGTTCCATCGCGTCAATGTGATCCATCCACTTCTCGTCGACCACCTTGAGCAGCACACGGCGTTCGAGTTCCCGCATCACATCGGAACCGAACAGGGCCTCCTGCCGTTCGTACGCCTCGAGCGCGTGGGTGGTGGCCACATTGCGCAGATCATCCGCGGTAAAGGTCTCGAGATCCACGCTCTCCCGGGTGAGCAGCGAGGCATGGGAGCCGTCTTCCCGGCCGGCGTGGCCGAACAGCCCGTCGATGGTGGCGGTGATGGACGGCCAGTCCCAATTCTCGGGGTGGGGACTCTCCTTGCAGTACATGCCCACCAGACCATCCATCAGGGTTTCCACCATCTTGAGGATGTTCTCCTTGAGATTTTCGCCGTTGAGCACCTTGGCCCGCTCGGCGTAAATGATTTCGCGCTGCTTGTTCATGACATCGTCGTACTGCAGCACATTCTTGCGGCGCTGGAAGTTGATGCCCTCGATTTTCTTCTGGGCGGTCTCGATGGCGTTGGACAGCATCTTCGCCTCGATGGGCTGCGTTTCCTCCAGCCTGAGCGCCTCGACCATGCGGGTCATCCGGTCGCCGCCGAACAGGCGCATCAGGTCATCCTCGAGCGAGATATAGAATCTGGACTCACCGGGATCTCCCTGACGACCCGCGCGACCGCGCAACTGGTTGTCGATGCGGCGTGATTCGTGGCGTTCGGTGCCGATGATCTTCAGTCCGCCCGCGTCAATGACTTGCCGCTTCTCTTTGTCCGTCTCCACCTTGAAACGGGTGTAATGCTTTTTGAAGGCCTCCCGGGCGTCCAGTATCTGCGTGTCCCCGGTTTCATTGAAGCTGACCGAGGCCATGATGAGATGCTCCTCCATGCCTTCCTTGCGCATCTCCTGACGGGCCAGGAACTCCGGATTGCCCCCGAGCATGATGTCGGTGCCGCGGCCGGCCATGTTCGTGGCGATGGTCACCGCGCTGTATTTGCCGGCCTGCGCGATGATTTCGGCTTCCTTCTCATGATATTTCGCGTTGAGGACATTGTGCTTGATGCCGTTGCGGCGCAGGATGCCCGAAAGCATCTCCGAGGTTTCGATGGAAATGGTGCCCACCAGCACCGGCTGCCCCTTCTTGTGGCTTTCCAGGATGTCATTGACCACCGCGCCGAACTTGCCGTTCTTGGTCTTGAACACCACATCGGGCTGATCGATGCGGATGACGGGCAGATTGGTGGGAATGGGGATGACATCGAGCTTGTAGATGCTCTTGAACTCCTGCTCCTCGGTCAGCGCGGTACCGGTCATGCCGGCGAGCTTTTTATACATGCGGAAATAGTTCTGGAAGGTGATGGTCGCCAGGGTTTTGCTCTCGCGCTCCACCTTGACGCCTTCCTTGGCCTCGATGGCCTGGTGGAGACCGTCGCTGTACCGGCGCCCGTTCATGAGCCGGCCCGTGAACTCGTCGACAATGATGACTTCCCCGTCCTTGACCAC
>JAEWSN010000124.1 GCA_023459915.1 Bacillota bacterium | reverse complement strand
CCGGTGCTGTCTGATGCGCCCC
This sequence comes from Bacillota bacterium, assembly GCA_023459915.1. Lineage (GTDB taxonomy): Bacteria > Bacillota > Clostridia > DSM-8532 > DSM-8532 > JAEWSN01. The sequence goes on along the minus strand of JAEWSN010000124.1, from coordinate 31,909 downwards.
TGCAGCTCGACGAGGAAACCGGGGCCTATCTGGAGGCCCATGTGGCACGACTGCTGGACAGCGGAGACACCAAGGCCTGTTCGTTTTCGTCGGATGAAGTGCCTTTCTATCAATCCATCCTGGAACTCAACGGCAGCACGTTCGTGTCGGTCTCCCGCACGCTGGCACAGCGGATGTTCAGCCTGATCCGGCAGCATCCGGCGATTCCGGCGGCCGATGTGGTGTTCCTGTGGGTGGAATCGGCGGGCACGCACCGGCTGATGATCCTGAAAATGAACTTCCGGCTCCAGTTCATGCATTATGTGGAGCAGGAGGCGGAACGGGTGGCAAACCGGATCGTGCCATTGCGGTCCGTGCTGCCGCCCTCCGGGGGACGGGTGGATGAGGCGGTGCTGGTGAACATGGCGGACCTGGAGGTCCGGGTGCTGGAGAAGTCCTGCGAAATCAATGGCGAGCGCGGTTTCTGGCTGTCTTCGCTTTATTTGGGGTGTGAATGGGATCATTCCCCGGCCAGAAAAATGGACATCCTCACCAAAACCGCGAAAAAGATGGGTGAAAAATACGCGGATCAGCCTGCGGCGGAGGCGCTTTCATTCAAGAAGGCCGTGGCGGAAGTCTATGAGGAGACGGGTGAGGTGGCGGTGGAGGCGGTGTTGAGCGCCGTCTACCAGCATCGGGAGGATGTGAAGCGTGAGTTTCGCGAGGAACTGGGGCGTCAGCAAATGTCCGAGCCGGTGGTCAAGGCGCCGGAAATCGTCGTGCAGAAAAAAATGGGCAGGCAAAAACTGAAGACCGACACGGGCATTGAGATCAGCATTCCCATTGAGCAGGTGCGTGATGGGAACGCGGTGGAGTTCATCAACAACCCGGATGGCACCATCTCCATCCTCATCAAGAACGTGAATCGGATTCGCTGAGGGGTCTTACCCCGTTAGCGCCTGCGTCGGCCCTTCTTGTGGTTGCTGAGAATGATGATGAGGAAGATGAGGCCGGGACCGCTGAAAATGGGCGCGCCATTTGCGATGACGGCACCGACGATGCCCATGATCATGAATCCAAACAGAATGGTCAGCAGAAGATTCCTCCGGAAGGAGGGGTTGTTCCGGTCGTAATTCCAGCGCCACCAATCCGGCGAGCGGAAGTTGAATGACCCATGCGGGTTGAAGCCGGGGCCCTGCGGATACTCCCGCCCCGGCTCAAAACCCTGATGGAAGCCATAGGGTTGCTCCGGGTTGAACGCCTGGTTTGGATAGTCCCCTTTGTTTGGATCGAATGCCTGGTCTGGATACCCTTCTTTGCCCGGGTCGAACGCCGGATCGGGTCCCTGATTCCTGCCAAAGGCTTGATTGGCATCCTGAAAAGCAGCGGGATCGTGCGGTGGGTACTGTACCTCGAATGCGGTATCGGGAGATGTGGGCATGGGATCGCTGTCGTGGCCGGGTGCCTTGCCTGTTGGCATGAGGCCTTGGGGGGCCGCCGTTTTTGGCAGGGGTTCCCCGATGAGCCGGATGCGGTTCCGGGCCGCGTAGAGGGCCAATTCCACACAAAAATGATCCTCTCCGGCGGGATATCGGCCCATCAGATCGGAGCGCGGTTGGTTTCGTGCCTTCAGGAACGCGTCGCACACAGGCCGGCCATTCTCGACGTCCGGTTCAAGCCGGATGGATTCAATGTCCAGGGAAGTGAGACGCCAGTCTCCCTCCGGAAAGTGGGCGATGATCTCGTAGTCTCCAATTTCCCAGATGCCGTCCCGAATACGGGAACCTGTTGGTATGCTCATGGTTGCCTCTCTCCATTCGCCGGAATCATCCTTGATTCTAGTGTAACAACTCGCTTCTGCGAGTTGTTCTGCAGGAATCATCCTTCTTGTTCAGCATACGCGGGAAAACCGAAAAAAGATGCGCTGGCAGCCGGCATCACGAAAAAAAGATACACAGCACGGTTGATTGACCGTGCTGTGAAGCGGTTGGCGGAGGTGGATTGGGAAGCGGGATGAACCATTCGGTTCAGTCATCATCGCCGCCGTCATCCCCATCGTCGCCATCGTCGCCATCGTCGCCGTCATCGTCGTCATCATCATACCGGTCGTCGTCGCCATCCCCGTCAGCGTCGACAAATGAATCATGACGGTCGTCGATGCCATCGTTGTCGCGGTCGGTGTAGCCATTTTGATGATAATTTGTGTTGTCCCGATTGCCATAGTAGTGTCCGGAACTGCCACGACTCCGGCGCCTGCCGGACTTTCCCCCCAGGAGCAGCATGACGATGCCGACCACAATCAACGGGAAGGAGCTGGCTTTGTCGGCGGCGGAGGATGCGATGAAAATGGCGATGACGATGAGAATCAGGCCAACGAAGACCAGCTTGGGATTGCCTTTTTTCTTTTTTCGGGCTGTGGGACGCGCAGCAGAACGCGCCGGTGCCCTGTTCATCCCAGGCTGACCATATCCCTGCTGCTGCGGTGCGAATCCTTGCGGTTGGTATCCAGGTTGTTGCGGCTGATAACCGGGATGCTGTGGCTGATAGCCTGGTTGTTGTGGCTGATAGCCGGGCTGCTGTGGCTGATAGCCGGGTTGCTGTGGCTGATAGCCGGGTTGCTGCGGCTGATAGCCTGTTTGCTGGGGTGTATACGCGGTCTGCTGGGGATATCCCTGCTGAGTGGGCCAGGCCGCCCCCTGTGGTTGCTGACCGGTTTGCGCAATGGGCTGTGCTGCTGCCGCAGAGGCGGCGTGTATGTCCTGTACGCGATCGTTGGTGCCATCCCCGAGCTGTGAGTTGTATACGGGGATGCCGTTTCTGGTTGCGAATTCCGACAGCGCATTGGCGAAGGTGACACCGTTCTTGGCGTACCGGCCCACTTGATAGGGCTGCGCCACCGCGCGGGCCTTGAGCCACAACAGGGAAAAGTCAGAACCATGCTGCATCTGCAGGTATTCAATGTCCATGGGATTGAGAACCCAGGGTGCTTGTCCCAGGGTGCAGATGACTTGTTGTCCGCTGATTTCCCAGGCACCATCCTTGTATCCGTATGGTGTTTGCATGGACATGGCAATATCCTCCCGGTGGCTGACGGATTTTGTCTATCGAAACGATATGCTTGAACGCCACGCCATCAGTTTATCCTTTAGCGGCAACGCATTGCAACCGGACATTGGGTCATCGCCGGATGTCCATGTGGATGCGGCCATCCTTGACTTCCACAATGCGGTCCGTCTTCTCCGCAATGCGCTGGTCATGGGTGACAATGACGAAGGTGGTGCCAAATCGCGCGTTGATGTCGCGCAGCAGCTCGTAAATTGCCTCGGTGCTGTCGGAATCCAGATTGCCGGTTGGTTCGTCCGCCAGAATGATGGCCGGTTTGTTCATCAGGGCTCGCGCGATGGCGGTGCGTTGCTGCTGGCCGCCGGACATGTTGGTGGCCCGGTTGTTCTTGTACTTGGTGAGGCCCACCAAATCCAGCAGCTCGTTGGCCCATTCCTTGGCCTCCGCCGGGGGATTGGGCTGGTGCATGCGGTATGGAATCAGCACGTTTTCAAGTGCGGTGAACTCCGGCAGCAGATAATGGAACTGGAAAATGAAGCCGACGGTCTTGTTGCGCAAGTCCGCCAGCGCGTTCTTGTCCATGTCAAGCGTGTTCGTGCCGTTGATGACCACATCCCCCGAGGTAGGCTTGTCCAGCGTGCCGATGATGTTGAGCAGGGTGCTTTTCCCGCTGCCGGATGCGCCGATGATGGAATTGAATGTTCCCTGGCCAAACGCCAGATCCACATCGAACAAAACCTGGGTTTTGACGGTGGTGCCATATATCTTGTTGATGCCGCGAAGCGAAATCACGTCGTTCATGCTGCTTCCTTTCGTCCATGGGTTGCCGCCGCCGGCATCCGGTTCCCCTGTCCGGCCGGAGCGACAACGCGCCTGTATGACCGGAGCGGAAACGGGCCTGCCGTGCCGGCGCGGGAACAGGTTTGCATCGCCGGTATGGCGGGGAGGTGCTTACCCGTTCTTGATGACCTCGATGGGATTGAGCCGTCCGGACAGCCGGGCCGGAATCGCAGAGGCGACCATCGCGGAAACCAGCGCAAATGTGCCGGACAGTGCCAGAAATCCTGGGTCGATGAAAATGGGGACAACCGGTGAGCCATCCTCGTTGACCGCGAAGGTGGTGAACGAGATGAGCAGACCGTACCCGAACGCGATGCCCAGTGCGCCACCCAGAATCCCCAAAAGGCCACCCTGAAAAATGAAAATGAGGCTGGCGTCCCGGTCCCGGATGCCCATGGCTTTGAGGATGCCCAGCTGCTTGGACCGCTGCACCACCGAGATGGCCAGTACGCTTGCGATGCCGAGCAAAACCGCGATGAGGACAAATACCTGAATCATCAGGCTGGAGACGCTCTGGCCGTTCAAGCCGCTGAGCAGGCTCCTGTTCTGATCCTTCCAGTTGTCGACAATCAAATCCGGTTCGGACAGCAATGTCTTGATGCGTCCGGCGAGCGCGTCGGCGGAGAATTCATCGGAAACCTGCATTTCAACAGCCGAAACCTTTTTGTCCAGGCCCAAAATCCCCTGCGCCGTCTCCAGATTTGTGATGAGCCAGGTCCGGTTCAGGGACTGCACGTTCAGGTCGAACAGACCGCTGACATACAGCCGGACGGAGGCTCCCGTGGGCAGAAGCACCCAGATGCGGTCTCCCACCCGGAATCCGGTTTTGGCAGACAGGTCCCGACCCACTATCACCTCGTCCTTTCGGCTGGGCAGCCGTCCCTCGTAGAGTGCGTTCCCGTATTTGTAGATGGGGTCCGAATCGGCCAGGTTGAAGCCACGGATGAGCACGGGGTCCGACCCCTCGTCGGACTCCACGAAGGCCGAGCCGCTGACGGCGGGGGACACATACTTCACATCCGGGCCCATCAGCCGCACTTCGTAGACGACACGTTCCCAGTCCGAAATGAGCTTTTCATCGGAATCCGAGGTGATCGTGACTTGGGAGCTGCTGCCGATGGTGGTGTTCACCAGGCTGATCTGGAGGCCCTGGATCAGCGAGCCGATGAACACCTGCACGGCCACACCGACGGAAATGCCCAGGGCAATGAGGAGGGTCTGGCCGCCACCGGAGCGAAGGAACCGCATGGCGATGGAAAAAGCGAGTCTCATGGTGTGGCTCCTCCCTTCACAGGTGCTTCATCTTCCTCAATGGCACGGGGTTCTGTGGTCCACGGGGAGAGGGCACGGATATCCTCCCAGGTTGTGAGCAGGCCGTCCGCGCCCAGTTGCCGGGACATGTCGGGATTGTGCGAGAACGCGCCACCCCCCACGTAGATGCGTGTGTCCGTCCATCCCTGCTCCGCGAGCAATGCGCGGATGCCCTCGATGGCTTTCTGTGCCTCCACCAGGTTGTAGAAATCACTGACTGAGACGGCGACGATGGCCGGGTGTTCCGCAAGCACGGCGGAGCGGATTTGATCCCGCGGGGTGTTTGCACCCGCAAAATGGGCGTTCCAGCCGTTGAGCAGGAAAAAGTCCGTAACCATGCGGGCACCGAGCTCATGGTATTCCTTCTCGGGGCAGAGCACGAGAACGGTGGTGTTTGTCTCCCCGGATGATGTCGCGACTGGTATTCCCTGCCGCTTTTTGTAGTCCTCCGCGCGCGCCATCACCTCTAAAAAGCAGCATTCGATGACCGAACGGATGATGGCTGATTTCACATGCTCCCGCCAGATGCAGGCGTGGTCGTTGAGACCGCAGGATTCCGACTCGGCCAGTACGGGACCGGCAATGTCGGCGTACAGGGTGGGAATGTCGAAACGGCCTTCCCGCAAACCGTCCAGCGCAAACCGGATACAGCCGAGCCGATCCTCCCGATCCAGCAGTGTGCGGAAGGCATCCTTGAGTTGGGACAGCGAATCCTTTTCCGTCTTCATGGGCTCACCGTTCCTTTGACCAGCATGCCGTCCGCAATGGTGTCGAAAGGCGGCAGGACAACCAATGTGCCTGCGGGCAGGGCCTCCCCGACGACGACATGGCTGTCTGTTTCAAGCCCCGGTGTCACGGGAATGGCACGGATGCTGCCGGAGACCTCGTTCCCGGATACAGTGCCGCTTTCGTCGCCTCCTGTATCCACGCTGTAGACGCGCCATGTGCCGTCCGGAAGGCTTTGGACGGCTTCACGGACCACCGCGGCCGCCCCATCCGCAGAACCGGTCAAAATGGCGACCTCCACGTCATAACCGGATGCGAATCCGGGGTCGGCGCTGGATATCTCCAGGGCAACCTCCACCTTCGGGGTGCGGCTGCCGCTTCCGGCCTCGCCCGCAGCCTCGCGGCCAATTTCCGCCACTCTGGCGGGCCATGTGCCCGGAAGACCCTTGATGCGGATGTCCGCCTGCTGGCCCACGGAGACGCGGAGCGCGTCTTCCTGCGTCAGGTACGCAACCGCCTCCCAACGGGACAAATCCCGGATACGGATGATGCTTCCCTGCATGGGATACCGCCCCTCCTCGAGCGGCAGATCCAGGATGTCCCCATCCATGTCCGCCACAATGCGGCTGTCCTCGATTTGCAGCAAGACTCGCTCCAAATCGATGCCGATGCCATCGAGCTGGCGTTCGATGGCCGACTCCTGCAGGGACTTGCCGGCTGTGACATCCGAGGCGTCCGCGCGCGCGGCGGCAAGCGCCTGTTGGGCCTGCAGGAGGCTGTTGGCCAGATTGTCCCGGTTCTGGCGGCTGGCATCCAGCGTTGCTGCCGGAATGGCACCGGCATTGAACAGCGCCTGATCGGCCGCCAGCTTTTCCTCCGCCTCCCGAAGCTGCCGGGTCGCGTTCTCCAGGCTCAGGGTCAGTTGGGAGACCCGGGAGCGGGTGTTGGCCACATCCGAACGCAATGTGGGATTCTGTATCTCGGCGAGCTCATCCTCCAGCGAGGCCATGGAGATCAGCAGCCGTTCCCGCTGCAACACCAAATCGGCCGTGTCGAGCTCCGCGAGCAGATCGCCTGTCTTGACGCGATCACCCTCCCGAACATGGAGCCTTGCCACCTTTCGGGTCGCCGGTACGGGAATGTCTTCCGCGTCTCCCGCCGCCAGCGTGCCCGCGACAATGATGGACTGCCGCAAGTCCATGGTTTCCACACGCGAGAGGTCCACCTGCACGGGACGCCCGCGGTTCATGCCGGATATGACAGTTGCGCCTGTGGCGCCAAGAAGAACAAGAACCAGAAGAATAATCCAGAAGCGATTCTTTTTCATGAAAGCGGATCCTCCCATCGCTGCGCCGGCACATTTTCCGGTTGCTACAGTGAGATTACCCCGGATTCATTTTACACAATCAATTGTTTTTTCATTGCATGCAAGTTTTTTCAGCTGGAGCCGTTTTCCTCCGGGGAGCACGCGCCATAGATCCGCAGCAGTGGAAGCACGCGGCGGAAAAACGCCGCAAACCCGTCCCGGGTTGGCGTTGTGAATCCTGTTACCTGGTGGGACGCCGATTTGTCCGGGTGGTGCGGCAGGTCGATGAAATAGGCGCCCGATGCCGGCTCGACCGACAATGAATCGAGCGGGAAGCCGGGATGGCGCGCCGCGTGCGGGACATCCACCAGCAGGAAGGGGGCGGAGTTGAGCTCCTCGCCGTCGTACCGGACCACGCGCGTTTCATCGAGCGCCAGGCAGATGGCGTTGTGGTAGTATGCCTCGAGCCGGCCGCCGTACTTGCGGGCCAGCGCGGCGTAGTGCGCGATCATCTCCGCGTCGTCCATCCGGTGCCCATTCATGCGCCGGATCCGGACGCCCGGCTGATCCTCCGGTTCGACATGCTGGAAGTACAACCCCGAATCGATGGAGAACACCGGCCTGCGCAGCTGCCGCCAGTAGTGACGGGCTTTCTGTTCCGCGTTCTGCAGGGGATCCCGGCCGGTTTCCTCAGCCTCTGGAATGTCCTGTGCCAGCTCCGGGAGTGCGGTGATGGTCAATGGCACGCCTTGAATCCTCCGGCGGATGTTGTCCACCTTGGCCGCGTTGTGCGTGCCGTAGGCCACAGCTGCGGGCCGGGTGTGCCAGGGTACGCCGCCACGGGTCAGCGCGGCAATCCAGCCGTTCTCGGCGCCGGCGCGCAACGCGGCCTCCAGATCCCCGTTCGTCAGCCAGCTGGCGGTGAACGCGGCCTGGAAGGCATCGCCGCATCCGGTGGTATCCACGACGCCTTCTACCTCGACGGCAGGCTGGTGGTACTGGCGGCCGCCCGAGAACGCGATGCTTCCCTGTGCGCCCAGGGTCAGAACCATCACGCCGGGGCGGCCCTTTGAGAGTTCGGCCAGCGGTCCCGCCATGTCCGGCGTGCCGCCGATGTAGCAGATATCCGCCACTCCCGCGCAGACGGCGAGCCGCTCCGGATCCAGCAGATGCAGAAAATCGACGGCAAGCCGCTGGTCGACGCGTTTGCGGCGAAGGGCCTCCGCGAAGTCGGGGCAGTCCGCATGCGTGCACCAGACATCACAGGCGGCCATATGATCCCAGTCCGCCCGGGACAGCCGGAAGTCCGCGTAAACCCCGTTTTCCCAGGCACCTGCCACGCCATGCCTTTCGCCGGCGGTGTCATTGACGAGACGGTTCGAGGCGGTTTGCCCCTCGACCCGGTGCAGGCAGGACAGGTCGACGCCTTCGGCCGACAACAGCGCGGCGATGGCATCCCCGGCCTTATCCGTGCCGAGGGCGCCGGCGAACAGGGTTTCGTGGCCCAGATGCCGGAACCGGACCGCCTGGTTGAGCGCGTTGCCGCCCGCGTGGGCGGTGCCGGCCTGGGGGAACTGGTCCATGGCCGCGACGGTGAAGCATGCGATTTTCATTTGTTTGTCCTTTCCTCCGGTGCGGCAACCCGGGCGTCCGGGAGCACAGCCCGGGTTGTTTCATACAGCGCAGCGGGGATGGTTTCCAGAACCTGTGGCATACCGTCTTGTGACAGGAATGTAAGCCGGTGAAGCGCACGGGTGCAGGCCGTATACAGCAGCCCTTTTTCGCGCGGCGCGGCATAATCCGCCCGCTGCTCGAAGACAAGCGCCACTTCCTCGAATTCCAGCCCCTTGGCAAGCCATACGGGCAGGAACAGCAATCCCGACAGCTCCCGGGCTTCGGTTTCCATCACCATGGACGCGGGAAGCCGTGCCTCACGGGTGGGATGTGCCTCCCACGCCTTGTACAGGGCACCGGCATCCGCTTGTGTCCGGGTCAGCACGGCGAGGGTGTGATGGCCGTTCGCCAGCGTCTGCACCACCAGCATCTCCAACGCGTCGAGCAGCGCGGCATCGGGTGTGCCGTCCTGTGTCAGGGTCATCAGAACCGGAAGGGGCCCCGGCCGGCCAAAATGGTCGATGGGGGTATTGTCGTGCCTGAAGCAGTCCGCCAGCCGGCTGATGGGCAGGGTGCACCGGTAGGTGCGGTTCAGCGAAAGGCAGGCGTGGCTGTCCGGATCGAGAACCGCCGCCGCTTCGGCCAGGTTGCCGATGGCGTTTTCGGTCAGGATGTTCTGGTTTGCGTCACCCAGCAGGGAAAACCCGGCGCGCGGGTAGAACAGCCGCAGCACGGCATATTGCAGACGTGTGAAGTCCTGGGCCTCATCCACCAGCACATGGCGGACGCGGGTATCCGGCTCGAGCAGATGACAGGCGAGCGCCAGATAGAGCAGGGGGGCCAGGTCCTCACTGCGGATGAGGTGGTTGTCCAGCCTGCGGCAGGTATGGGCTGCCTCGCGGGGTGGCAGCGTCTGCTCGGCAAAGTGCCTGTACAGGCGCACGGGGTGCATCACCGTCATGTGGTCCAGCTCGTCGCGCAGGCGCTGGCATTCCTGACGCACCGCATTCCGGCTGAGCGCCCGTGCCTCGCTCCGGCTGACGGACACATCCGCTTCCTCCATGGCCGCGGCCCGTCTGGCGGTGTGTGTCTTTTCCAGTGTGTTGATTTGTTCGAGCACCCGCAGCCGGATGCGCGCGAGCCGCCGGCCGATGCCCATGGACTGGAAGTCCTGCGTGTACAGTGCGGACAACTCCGCCGCGGAAACAATGGTTTCTCCATGAAAAGACAAGTCCAAGAATGGATATGCACGTGAAAGAGATTCCACGAACGCATCCAGCGCGGACAGATACGCCGGGGAGGCCTTGTGGGCCAACATGTCGGCACGGGCGGCGGACGGATGGGACAGCTGTGCCTCCATCAGCTCCGAAACGGTTTCCAGGTGATATCCGGCCAGATCCGGCACATCTGCCGCCAGGGAGAGAAACGGAACCCCCGCGATGCGGTCCTCGCCGAGCTCGGGCAGCACATCCGCGATATACTCCCCCAGCAGCGCGTTGGGGGAGAGAATGATCAGGTTTTCCGGCTTGATGACCTGACGGTGCCGGTACAGCAGATAGGCGGCCCGGTGCATGGCAATGGCGGTTTTTCCGCTCCCCGCGGCGCCCTGGACCGCCAGCACCCGGGTTTGCTCGAAGCGGATGGCCCGGTTTTGCTCCTTTTGGATGGTGGACACGATTTGGCGCATGTGTCCGCCGGTTGCGCCGGCCAGCAAGTCTTGCAAAATCTCGTCATGGATGGCCAGCCCCGCGTCGAACATCAGGATCAGCCGGCCGCCCTCAAGGCGGAACTGCCGCTTCAAGGTCATCTTTCCCCGCACCGTTCCGCCGGGACTCTGGAATGTCACGTCACCGGGCTCCCAGTCGTAGAACAGGCTGGAGACAGGCGCACGCCAGTCGTGGATGAGCAGGCGCGCTGTATCGTCATCCATCAGGGTGGTGATGCCGATATAGCAGGGCTCCGGCTCGTTGCCGGCGGCACCGAAATCGATGCGCGCGAAATAGGGGGACAGGTACAGCCGGTCGAGCCGTTCAATCTCCCGGCGGTTGAACCGGGCCATGGCCATGTTCTGCTTCAGCTGGCCAATGTACTGCATGAACTCGGAAACGCCCTCGAGATCGCGAAAGTTGCCGACTTCCTCCCACATGTCGCGGTTGATGTCGGCCTCCTCGGAGGTCAGGGTGCTGACTTCACGCACCTTCTGGGCCAGCAAGTCCCTGATGAAGGTTCGGATGCGCTGGAGATGTGCCGTTTCCGCCTGCCAGTCCGGATGTTGCTGCATGTATTTCCTCCGTAAGCCCGTGTCTGCGTCCAATGTGCCTAACTATCCTATCCTTTATTGGCGACGTGTTGCAACACCACAAGAAGACGAATTGTCCGGGAGCCAATAAAGGACACCGCGTGGGGGCTTCCACGGAGGGAGAAGTGAATCCTTTATTGGTGACGTGTTGCAACCAAAACATGCTCTGCATTTTCGGGAGCCAATAAAAGACAACCGGGCCTGCCTTCCCGTATTGAACACAGGAATGGAAATCCGAATGGCATGCAAGGCGTTCCGCATCACAACCGGTGGCGGATGGCCGCAGGAGGAATTATGTTCAGTTTGATTCGGACAGAAAAAAGGAGCCTGGGCTGGCTGTTGCTCGGGGTGCTGGCCAGCGTTGCCGGCGCAGGCGTGCAGGTGGGGTTCGCGTGGGCCCTGCGCGGACTGACCCAAGAGGTGGAAGCGCCGGTCATGGAACGCCTTGCCGGCTGGTTGACCGGCATCGCGGTGCTCTTTGTTCTCATGGGACTCGTCTCGGCGGCCGGCCGGTATGTGTCGGGCCGCTACGCGTCGCTGGTGATGCGAAACGTGCGGATCCGGACCGCACAAAAGCTTCTCCGCGTCCGAGCCTCCGAGCTGGAGAAACGTCGCACCGGCGACATCCAGGCGCTGATGGGCAACGACATGAACCAGTTGTCCCAGTATTTTGAGGATCATCTGCCCGGCATCGCCTACAATGGCGCCTGGTTCCTGCTGGCCTTCGTTTCCGCCATTTTCATGAGCTGGGAGCTGCTGCTGCTCTCCTTTTCCGTGGTGCCTGTCATCATGCTGCTGGTCTCCCGGTTGGGAAAGCCCGTGCAACAATGGACACAGGCGCAGAATGACGCGCTGGGACACGCCGGCGTCATCGCCCAGGATGCTGTTTCCGGGCAGGTGGAGGTCAAGGCGTTCGGGCTCCAGACCTGGCTGGCCGGCCGCCACGGGCAGGCGGTGGGGAAATGGGTGGAAAGCGGCGAACGCGCGGTGCGCGCACGGGTGGGCATGGATATGGCCAATTTCACGAATGTGCTGCTGCCGTTGCTTGCCATGAGCGGATTTGGCGCGCTGTTTGTCATCCGCGGCCGGATGTCGATGGCGGATGTGGTGGGGTTCATCTCCCTGTGCAACGGCTTGATGAACCCGCTGGTGATGCTGGGCCAGCTGATGGCGGAAACCCGCAGGGCCAATGGGGCGGCGGGCCGGCTCAAGGAGCTGCTCGCCATGCCCGACGAACGGGAGGATGGGGAGCAGCTGGAAATCGATCCCGGCAGCCCGCTGGTGGACATCCGCAATCTCGATTTCTCGTATGAACGTGAGGAGGCGGACGGACAAATGGTCCGTCAGGATGTGTTCCGGCAGTTCTCCCTTGCCATTGCGCCCGGGGAGCGGGTGGCCATCGTCGGTGGCAGCGGCAGCGGAAAAAGCACGCTGCTCAAGCTCATTGCGGGGCTGTGCGAACCGGACGCGGGGGAAATCAGGTTTGGCGGGCATCCCCTGGCGGCATGGTCGCTGGATGCCCTGCGCGATCATCTGGCGATGGTGCAGCAGGAAACCTGCCTGTTCCCGGGAACACTCGAGGAGAACATCGAAATCGGCAACCTGTCCTTGCCTGCGCAGACACGCCCCGAACAGGTCCGGGAGGCGGCCCGCGTGGCACGTATCCATGAGTTCATTCAAACCCTGCCGCAGGGGTATGGCACGGAAGCGGGAGAACGCGGCGCGCGCCTGTCCGGGGGACAACGCCAGCGCATCGCCATCGCCAGGAGCGCGCTTCGGAACGCGTCGCTGCTGCTGCTCGACGAACCGACCTCGGCGCTGGACACGGTGACGGAGCAGGCCGTGGCCCGGGAGCTGGAACGGTTGATGGAAGGGCGCACCACCATTGTGGTGGCCCACAGACTGTCCACCATCGCGCATACGGATCGGATTCTGGTCCTCGACGGCGGTCAGGTGGCGGAAACCGGTACCCATCAGGAGTTGTTGGGCAAAAAAAGGAAAATACTGGGCGCTGGTGAAGGCCCAGACAGGTGGGGAGGCATGTGCATGAAAAGGGAAATATGGCGGCAGTCCTTTGCCGGCTTCAAAAAAATGATCCCCTTTTTGGAGAAGGATCACGCCCGTTTCTGGGCCGGGCTGGCACTTGCCTCCTGTCAGGATCTCATCATGCAGCTGGTGTTTGCGTTCGGGATGTACCGGCTGTTTGCGGCAATGGCGGACAAAAGTGTTCCCATGCTGCTGGGTGGGCTCGGTCTGATGCTTGGGGGATACCTGCTGCTCGGCGTGACAGTCTGGGTGGGCGAGGTATGGTTCGGGCAGGCGGGGCTGCGGGCATCCGGACGCTTGCGCCAGACCCTGGTGGGTCGCCTGCTCCGGTTGCCGGCGGCATGGTTTGACACAAGGCACAGCGGGGATGTCCTCTCCCGGATCACGGCGGACATGCAGGCGGCGGAACAGGTGCTCGGCTGGCATCTGATGGCGGTGACCAGAACCGTGGTGGCCGGGGTGGGATGCGCCATCGCCATGTTCGCGCTGGACATGCGGATGGCTGCGGTGGCCGTGTTCATCGGACTGGTGGCCCTGTGGATGAGCGCCCGGTTCGTCCTGCCGGTGAAGCGGGTGTCCGAGGCCGTGCAGGCGCAAAACGGCACAATGGCCGAGCAGACATCGGACATCCTCGGGTCGGCCTCGGTCATTCGCCTGTATCGGCTGTCGCAGTGGGCTGCCGCGCGGTTCGGCAACGCGGTGGAACAGCTGTTCCGGCTTCAGATGCGCAGAACCCATTGGGCGACAGGCCAGCGTGCGGTGGGAGAGATGGCTTCGGCCATGCAGTTCTTCGGCCTGATCGCGCTGGGCGCGGTGGGCATCGCCGCCGGTCTGTTCTCCTTTCCCGTCCTTTTGGCCATTGTGCAGCTGTCCGGGTCGGTCAGCCACATGTTTCGGGTCACGGGTGAGTTCCTCAGCCAGCTGCAGCGCTCGCTTGCCGGTGCGGACAGGGTGTTCGAGGTGCTGGAAACCCCGGTGGAGTCCCTGAACGGGAAGCCGGTGCCTGCCGTGGCCTTGCCCGGTGGCATGGCACAAACGGCGGTGGATACGGCAAAGCCGGTGGTGCGGCTGACGGATGCCTCTTTTGGCTATGACGCCGAACAAGTGGTGCTGCGCGGGGTGAGCGAGGTGGTCATGCCCGGCGAGACTGTCGCGCTGGTCGGCGGCAGCGGCAGTGGCAAAAGCACGCTCATCCGCCTGCTCATGGGGTTGTATCCACTCACGGACGGGCGGTTCGAGCTGCTGGGCGAGGAATCGTCGTCCTGGCCGATGGGTGTCCTGCGCGCGCAGACCGCGTACGTGCCGCAAGGCAATTACCTTTTTGAGGGAACCATCCGGGAGAACATTCTCTGTGGCCGTCCCGGCGCTTCGGACGACGACGTGGTCGCCGCAGCCCGCGCGGCACAGGCCGACGTGTTCATCCGGGAATTGCCGCAGGGATACGACACGCCCGTGGGCGAGCGTGGGGATCAACTCTCGGGCGGACAGCGGCAACGCATCGCCATTGCGCGTGCCATTCTGAAGGACGCGCCCATCCTGTTGCTTGATGAGGCCACCGCCGCGCTGGACAGCCAATCCGAACAACTGGTGCAGGAGGCGCTCGAACGCCTGAAGGCAGGCCGGACAACCTTCGTGGTGGCGCACCGGCTGTCGACGGTCCGGCACGCGGATCGCATCCTTGTGATGGACAAGGGGCGGATCGTGGAGCGTGGCACGCACGATCAGCTGATGGCCCGCAATGGGCATTATGCAAGGCTTGTCGGCGTACAGGCTGATTGTGATTCTTCCGGGAGTGGTATACCCTTGGTACATGGTGGCTGGCAATGCCGGACAAGCCTGTCCGGATAACTGCCGGCTCGTGCGGAGGAATGCAAATGAATCATGAAGAACAACCTTCTCCGGACAGGGAAGCACAAGGAGAACCGGTTTTGCTGATGAGCATCCGGGACGGCCTGGAGGCGGGGATGATTGAGGCGATGCTCGAAAACGCGGGCATCCCGGTGCTGCGGCGCTATCCGGAAACCGGTCAGCTGTTGCACATGGTCATGGGAACCTCCCTGTACGGTACGGAATTGTATGTTCCCGGTGGGAAGCTGGAGGCGGCACGCGCGCTTGTGGCGGATGTGACAAGGGGCGAGACGGCCGACACGGAGGCTTCCGGCCTGATGCAAACAGCATCGGGGACCGGGGAGGCCGTTGCGTCGGGGCAGACCGAATATGTGATTCGGCCGATGGCCGCAACCGATTGGCCCGCGCTCGAGCGGCTTTGGAAACAGACGCCGGGTGTTGGTCTGCGATACCCCGACGATTCGGAGGAAGGCCTGTCCCGATATCTGCAGCGGAACCCCGCGACGTGTTTTGTTGCGGAGACGGGGGATCGGCTGGTGGGCAGCGTTCTTGCGGGACATGATGGCCGGCGCGGGTATTTGTATCATCTGGCGGTGTCTGCTGATTTCAGAAGACAGGGCATCGGGCGCGCGCTGGTTGAATCGGCGGTGGACATGCTGCGGCGCGAGGGCATTCGAAAGGCGGGCATCGTTGTGTTCGGACACAACGACGACGGAAATCCCTTCTGGGAAGCCATCGGGTGGCAGCGACGCGCGGATCTTGTGTATCGGGACCACAGCCTGTTGATGGAGGAATCACCGAATGACGAAGACGGATGACCCGGCCGAACGCATCCCGCCATTGACACAGACGGCGCTTCGCGCGGAGCTGCTGGCGTATCGGCCACAGGACGGACAGGAACAGGCGGATCTCCGGCTGATGCTCTCCCTGATGGACAAGCATGGGGACCTGCTGGATCGGGAAAACGAGGCGGCCCACTTCACCGGCTCCGCCTGGATTGTGAACCGGGCGCGAACCGCTGTGCTGATGGTGTTTCACAACCTGTACCAGTCCTGGGCCTGGACCGGCGGACATGCCGACGGGGAGGCTGATTTGCTTTCCGTGGCCATCCGGGAAGCGCAGGAGGAGACGGGCTTGACCACCATCCATCCGGTGTCCAATGACATCCTGTCCCTGGACGTGCTGCCTGTTTGGCGGCATGTGCGCCGCGGCAGGCACGTCCCTTCGCATCTGCACCTGAATGCGGCGTACCTGCTTGAAGCGGATGATGCCGCACCCTTGCAGGTGCGTCCGGACGAGAACAGCGGGGTGCGCTGGGTGCCGCTGGCCGAGGTGTCGTCCTGGTGCACGGAACCGGACATGCAGCCGCTCTATGCCAAACTCAATGCGCGGATGCTGCGGATGTATTGATCCGGACGTTGAATACCCATGACAATTTCATCCTGAATCGCGATTTCACAACGGCCGGCGTGATGACCGCTTCGGACATTTTGGCGACATCGCAACAGCGCAATCACAAGCACAAAAAGGGATCCCCCATCGGCAGAGGGCCGAATGGGGGATCCCTTTGGTTTCAGTTCGGAAAAACTTTCAATTCGGAAATTCTTTCAGTTCGGAAAATCTTTCAGTCCAGTAAATCCTTCAGCGCGGACAAGTCAAGGCCCGGGCCGAAGAAGCCCACGACCGTGCGCAGCGGCATGTCGTTGAGCATGGCCTGCATCATCTCCGGGTTTTCCATGGTCATGCCTTCCGCGGGGCCGCCGGGCCCCATTGCGGCGGCCATCATCTGCCGCACGACGGGGCCGGCCTTCGGATGCGACAGCAGGTCTCCCAGTGTGGAGTTCATGCTCAGCGTGACGGGTTCCACCACCTCGGAGGTGACGGTGACGGCCGCCTCGCAGGCGATGTCCGCCGCGCTGGTGCCGACCAGGATGTCAAAGCGTCCCGATTCGACGCGCCAATCCGCGAGCTTTTCGCTCCAGTAGGCAAACGCGCGTCGATCCAGGCGGAAGAAGACCGTCTTGGATTCGCCCGGCTGCAGGAAGACCTTCTCGAAGGCTTTCAATTCCTTCACTGGCCGTTTGACGCTGCTTTCAGGATCCCCCACATACACCTGAACGGTTTCGCTGCCGGCCCGGGCACCGGTGTTGGTGACAACGACCGACAGGTCCAGCGTTTCCGCCTCCGTCAGTTCGGCTTTGTCCAGCTTCAGATCCGAGAGCTTGAACGTGGTGTAGGACAGGCCGAAGCCGAATGGGAACAACGGGTCAATGCCCATGGTGTCATACCAGCGATAGCCCACGAAGACCCCCTCGTGATAAACCACCTTTTCCTTGTCGCCCGGGAAATTGAGGGCGGACGGGTTGTGGGTGAGTTTGCGCGGGAAGGTTTCCGCCAGCTTGCCGCCGGGGTTGACCTTGCCGGTGAGGATGTCGGCCATCGCGCCGCCCCAGGCCTGTCCGCCCAGATATCCCTCCACCAGCGCTTCCACCTTGTCGAGCCAGGGCATTTCCACCGGCGCGCCATTGGACAGCACCACCACCGTCCTGGGAGAGACGGCGGCCACCGCTTCCACGAGCGCGATGTGGCAATCCGGCATCCGCAAGTGTTTGCGATCGTAGCCTTCTGACTCGTAAGCGTCCGGCAGCCCGACGAACAGAATGGCGACATCTGCTTCCGATGCCGCTTCCACCGCTTCGGTCACGAGGTTCTCGCAGATTTCGTCCGCTTCCATCGCATAGCCCTGGCAGTAGTCAACCGTCCCGTTGTACAAGCGACGCAATTCCTCCACCGCGTCATCCACACGCGTGGGGTTGATGTGCGAGCTGCCGCCTCCCTGATAGCGCGGATTGCGGGCAAAACCGCCGATGACGGCCACTTTCTTGCCTGCCGCCAGCGGAAGGGTCTGCCCCTCGTTCTTGAGCAGCACCGCGCATTGGGCGGCGGTCGCGCGGGCCAGCGCGTGGTGGGCGTCCACATCCAGTGCGCCTTCGGGCTTGCCGGTGGCGCGGGTTTTGAACAGGATGCGCAGGATGCGTTCCACGGACTGATCCACCAGGCTTTCGGGCAGGGTGCCGTTCCGAACGGCTTCCACCACCTGCGCGTCCGTGACACCGCGGCTTGCGGGCATTTCCAGATCCAGCCCCGCCGCGACGCCCTTCACGCGGTCATTGACGGCACCCCAGTCCGAGACGGTGAAGCCCTCGAAGCCCCACTCGTCGCGAAGGATTTCGGTGAGCAGCCAGTGGTTCTCCGAGGCGTACACACCGTTGACCCGGTTGTAGGAGCACATCACGGTATCGGGCTTCGCGTCCTTGACCGCGCGTTCAAAGCTCGCCAGGTAGAGTTCACGCAGTGGGCGATCCTCCACCCGCGCGTCGATGGTCATGCGCCGGGTTTCCTGGTTGTTGGCGGCAAAATGCTTCAGCGAGGTGCCGACTCCCTTGCGTTGGACGCCCTTGATGTGCGCGGCCGCCATGTCCCCGGACAGGACGGGGTCTTCGGAAAAGTACTCGAAATTTCGGCCGCACAGCGGGGACCGCTTGATGTTCGCGCCGGGGCCGAGCAGGATGGAGACCCCCTCGTGCCGGCATTCCGTGCCGAGCGCCTCACCCACGCGGCCCACCAGCTCCGGATCCCAGGAGCAGGCCAGCCCCGCGGCCGAAGGGAAGCAGGTGGCGGGAACGGAATTCATGATGCCCAGGTGATCGGAACCCGCCACTTGCTTGCGCAGACCGTGCGGCCCGTCCGTGAGCATCATCGAAGGGATGCCTGTCCGCGCCACCGCCTTGGTCGTCCAAAAATCCTGGCCGGACAACAGGCCGGCCTTCTCCTCCAAAGTCAGTTGCGCAACCAGCGCTTTCAAATCCATGACATGCACTCCTTTTCTGTATTTCCGGACACGCGGGATGCCGCGCTGACCGGTGTGTTCGGGCTGACACCCCTGCCGATGATGGAAATGATGTGGGATGCCACAGGGTGCCCACTTCATTTTATGGCAGGATTGCGGTATGATGATTGTAAAAAACACATCGAAAGAGTATAAAATCCCGAGTTCTTTGGAGGACCTGACAAATGGCGAGCCGAAAACATGCGTATCTGGTGGGACTTCTGCACGAAATCCATTCCGTCACCTTTCGCCTGTGCGACGGGGAGGGGGAGGTGTCAAGGGAATGGCTGCGGGAAGCGGAGGAGAATCCCGTTGGCCCCTCGGTCAGGGAGTTGCTGCGCCAGGCGCGGCGGCTGCCGGGATGGGGCAGCCGGCCGGTGACGGTGCAGACCGCCCTGGGAGAACTGTATCTGGCGTTTCCGCTGGACCTGGACGGATCCGACTGCCTGCTTGCCGGGCCTGTCCTGGGGTCTGACATTTCCATGAACTATCTGGACGCCATCATGCAGGAGAACGGCTGGCCCATCCGCCACAAACCCGCGCTGATGCGCCATTTCCGTGAAGTGCCGCACATGGAGTACCGCGCCCTTTGTCGGCTTGGCATGCTGCTGTGGTACCAGTTCCACGGCGAGGAGCTGGACTTTTTCGATTTCATCGAGCGGGGAAACGAAGGACAGGTGGAGGTGCTGCAGCGTGAAATCCGCCACAGCACGGAGCGGGCGGTCATCGAGAACCGCCGCCACCAGTTCCATCACCATTCGCCCCATATTGAGAACCTCATCATGGACAGCATCCGCCAGGGGGATGTCACCCGGCTGATGAACGTGATCCGTGACTTTCCCATGGACGGATCGCCCGGCATCCTGTCGCGGGGCGATCCGCTGCGCAGCGTCAAGAACAATGTCATCTGCATGATCACGCTGGCCACCCGTGCCGCCATCGCCGGCGGGCTTCATTACGAGGAGGCCTTCACGCTCAGCGACCAGTACATCCAGCAACTGGAGGAGATGCATTCGCAGGAACGCCTGTTTGCCCTGAGCACGGCGGTGTACCGGGAACTTGCGGAACGCGCGCGCGCGGCGTCCTCCCACGGCTACAGCCAGGCGGTGGAACAGTGCCGGGCCTATATGTTCCGCAACCTCTACATGGATGTGAAGCTCGATGAACTGGCCCAGATGGTGGGCATGAACAAGAACCGGCTCATCACCCGCTTCCGGGAGGAGACGGGCCTGACACCCCATCAGTGGATGCTCCGGGAGCGAATCCGGGAGGCCCAGCGGCTGCTGCGGACAACGGACAACAGCGTGACGGACATTTCCATCGCGCTGAACTTTCACGATGTGAGCCATTTCACCAAAACCTTCCGAAAGCTGACCGGTGCCTCGCCGCTTGCCTGGCGCAAGGAGGAAATGGAAATGCTCCCTGTGGGCTGAGGCCGGCGCGTGATATACTGTTGGTCGGAAGATCCGGCGCAGCAGGTTCTGGAAAGGTGGTCGCAGCAGATGGGAACAGCACAACGCAAGGCAAACCGGAAAACGTACCACATGAGCTTTGGGGAAGAGGTGGCCAATGCCATCTCGCATGGCGTCATGGCGATTGCCGCCATGTGTTTCATCCCGGTTGCGGCGGTGGTCGCCTACGCCCGGGGAACCATCTTCGACGCGGTGGCCATCAGCGTCTTCTCCATCTCCCTGTTTCTGATGTTCCTCGGCTCCTGCCTGTATCATGCCATGGAACCGGAATCGAAGCACAAAGGGGTTTTCCACATCCTCGACCACATTTTCATCTATGTGGCCATTGCCGGCAGCTACACCCCCATCGCGTTGTCCGTGCTCAAGGGCTGGCAGGGGTGGGTTGTCTTCGGTGTGCAGTGGACCATGGTGCTGTTTGGGATTCTGCACAAGAGCCTGCTCAACAGAAAGGTGCCCAAAACCGGGTTGGCCATTTATCTCATCATGGGCTGGACAGTGGTGCTGTTCTTTCCGCTGTTTCTGGCAAAGGCGCGGCTGGGGCTCCAACTGCTGCTGATGGCCGGTGGCATCAGCTACACGGTGGGGGCCATCTTTTACGCGATGAAGCGTTTCCGCTACCACCACATGGTATGGCACCTTTTTGTCAACATCGGTGCGGCCTGCCACGCAGTCGGCATCGTCTTCTTCTTTTAGGGTTGGCAGACGGTTCGAGCCGGACGTGGCAACCGATGGCACGATTACTCCGGCCGTTGAATATCCAAAACAATTTCATCCTGAATCACGCTCTCTCAACGGCCGGAGTTATGACCGTTTCGGATATTTCAGCGCCACCGCAATAACGGAACCAGGAGGAGGGATTGGATGAGTTTGGAAACCGCGCGTGCCCATTTGGCGAAATGGGGACGGGACAAGGATATCCGGATATTTGACACATCCAGTGCGACGGTGGAACTGGCGGCGGCCGCGCTTGGCGTTGCGCCGGCCCGCATCGCCAAAACGCTGGGCTTCCGTCATGATGACCAGGCGATGCTGATTGTCGCGGCCGGCGACGCGCGCACCGATAACGCCCGCTTCAAGGCGCAGTTCGGGTTCAAGCCCCGCATGCTGCGCGCCGAGGAGGTGCTGGCGTTCACGGGACACGCGGTGGGTGGCGTGTGTCCGTTTGGCCTGCCCCATCCACTGCCGGTGTGGCTGGATGAATCCCTGAAGCGCTTCGAAACCGTGTTCCCGGCCTGCGGGGACGACCATTCGGCCATCGAGCTGCGACTGGACGAGCTGCTGCTGCTGGCCGGCGCACAGGGCTGGGTGGATGTTTGCAAGGATTGGACGGGCGCCATGGAAAGGGAGGCCGATGCGTCTTCCGCTTCAGGCGCCGTGCTGCAGCCCATGGGGCAGGAAGGGATATGATCATGGAGAACAACAGATTGCGACATGTGGTGCTGTTTCGGTATGCGGCACATGTGACGGCGGAGGATCAGGAACGGGTGACCCGGGCGTTTGCGGCGCTGCGGGACCAGATTCCGGATATCGTTGATTTCGAGTGGGGGGTCAACAACAGCCCCGAAGGGCTCCATCAGGGCTTCACCCACTGCTACATGCTCACCTTCGCCTCCGAGGCGGCGCGGGACGCGTACCTGCCCCATCCGGCCCACAAGGCATTCGGAGAAATCCTCAATGGCCTTCTCGATGGCGTGTTTGTCGCGGACTGGTGGACCCACCCATGAGCTGGGTGGATTTGAGCCAGCCCGTCCACGGCGGCATGCCGGTCTATCCGGGGGACGATCCTGTGGTGATCTCACAGGACAAGTTTCTGTCGCGGGATCACTACAATCATTTTGTCAGCTGCCATGGCCAGCATGTCGGCACCCATGTGGACGGGCCCATGCACATGACGGACAGCCCCGCAACCATCGACGCGTTCCCGCCGGAACAGTTTTGCGGCGACGCGGTGTTGTTCGATGTGCGCGGACTGGGGGAGGTGGCGGTGGCGGACATCGATGCCACCCGGCTTTTCCCCGGCTGTGTGGCGCTGTTCCTCACAGGCTGGGCGTTGCAGTACGGCACGCAAGCCTACTACGCGTCGCATCCGGCGCTTTCCCCCGAATTGGCCGACTGCCTGGTGGCGGCAGGCGTGAAGCTGGTGGGGGTGGACATGCCCTCCCCGGATCATGTGCCGTTTCCGGTGCACCGGCGGCTGTTGTCCGCGGGCGTGTGCATCGTGGAGAACCTGCGGGGTCTCGACCGGCTGCTGCACAAGGCGGCCATCCGCTTTTACGCGTTTCCGCTGGCCATCCGCGCCGATTCCTCGCCGGTTCGCGCCGTGGCGGAAGTGGACTGAAGCACGGGTGTTCGTGCAGGGGGCCTGGAATGTTTGCCGGGTGACCTGAGGTGTCCGTCGGGCGTCCTGAGCTGTTTGTCGGGTGTCCGGGATGCCGACGGGGTGCGGCGCACGAGGCGTTCGCCGGGTGCCTACGGGGTCTGCAGGGTGCGGTAGGCGGCCATGTGGGCCACGAACATCTGCTCCGCCGCGTCCGCGTCCCCGCTTCGCACCACCTCGATGAGGCGGCTGTGCGCGCCGGAGAGCACATGGGTGTCATAGGTCCGGTTGCTGATGGCCATGAAGCGCATCACCAGCATTTTCATGCGATCCCATGTCGCGAGCGCGAAATGGTTGCCGCATTTCCCGTAAAAGAAGCCGTGGAAATCCATGTCGAGCTGCAACGTGCCCAGCCGGTCATTGCGCGCCACGGTGTTGCCCATTTCGGTGACCATGCGCGACAAGGTGTCATAGTCCGCCGGCGTCAGATGCGGCATGGCCTCGCGCACCGCATAACCCTCGAGCATGGCCCGGATGACGAAGATGTCCCTGATTTGCGCCGGCGTGATGTCCGAAACCACCGATCCCTTGTTGGGGCGCGAGAGAATGAGCCCCTCCTGCTTCAGCCGTTCCAAAGCTTCCCGCACCGGGGCCTGGCTGACGCTGAAAGTGCGCGCGACGTCCATGACCAGCAGCCGATCTCCCGGTTGCAGCTTGCCGTCGAGGATTTCCATCTTCAGGTGATTGTAGATGTGGGTGCTGATGGAGGTGAACTGATAGGGTACGGGATGGGTGTCCGGCTGGATCATGACAGGCCTCCTTGAATACCGATTATCGATAATAAGCCGCGGATTCATTGTATTCCCGATCGGAGATGATTGCAAGACGATGACGGTACCTGGTACCGTAACAATCTTGTAACAAATGATGGCGGATCCTGCTTCCATGTTCATATCGTCTGATGATGTCAATACTCTCTGATTGAACCACCGCCTGCCAAATCGGTATAATGGAGGCAGCCGGCGCAGGATGCGCGGGCTGTCGGACGGATTGGGCGCGGTGGCATGAACACCCGTCCCGTCAGGAGGAGAATATCATGCTGAAAGTGCCACATTACTGGGAGGACCCTTCGGTCCTGCATGTCAATTGCCTGGATCCGCACGCGTTTTTTGTCCCGTTTGAGGATGCGGACGCTGCCTGCGGCGGCGTCGAGGCCAGGTCGAACCGGCTGACCCCGCTCAACGGTACCTGGAAGTTCAAATACCACGACGCGGTCCACCAGGTGGCCGATGGATTTCAGGCGGCGGACGCCGACGTTTCGGGCTGGGCGGAGCTGCCGGTTCCGTCCAACTGGCAGATGCATGGCTATGACATCCCGCACTACACCAATGTCAATTACCCCTATCCGGCGGATCCGCCATACGTCCCGGTGGACAACCCGGCCGGGCTGTATGTCCGGGACTTCCACTGGGCGGCGGAAGGCAAGCTGGCGCACCTCGTGTTTGAAGGGGTGGACTCCTGCTTCTATGTCTGGGTCAACGGCACGTTCGTGGGCTACAGCCAGGTCAGCCACATGACCAGCGAGTTCGACATCACCGACATCGTGCGTCCGGGCGGCAACCGCATTGCCGTGATGGTGCTCAAGTGGTGTGACGGCAGCTATCTGGAGGATCAGGACATGTTCCGGATGTCCGGTATTTTCCGGGATGTGTATGTGCTCGCGCGTGATCGCGTCCATGTCAGGGATTTCTTTGTGAAGCCGCGCCTGGATGGCGCGTACAATCCGGCGGCTGAAAACGACGGGTTCCCGTCTGCCGGGCTGACCTGCGAAATTGTTCTCGGCGGGGGCGAGGCCGCGGTGAAGGCGGAGCTCCTCGATCCCGACGGACATCCCGTTGGCACCGCGGAAATGCCTGCCGGCGCCTCCGGAACGGTTTCCTTCGAGGTGCAAAATCCCCTGGTCTGGAACGCGGAGACGCCCCATCTCTACACGCTGCTGCTCACCTGCGGCCAGGAAATCGTCCGCTCGCGCGTGGGCTTCCGGAATATCACCACAACAGACGGCGTGCTGCTGATCAACGGTCAGAAGGTGAAGTTCCGCGGTGTGAACCGGCACGATTCCCATCCCGAAACAGGGCATGCCATTCCGCTGTCGCACATGCGCCTGGATCTCGACACCATGAAGCGCCACAATGTCAACAGCATCCGCACCTCGCACTACCCCAACGATCCGCGTTTTTACGAGTTGTGCGACGAATATGGCTTCTACGTCATCGACGAGGCCGATCTGGAGTGCCATGGCGCGGGACCGGCCGGCGACATCAGCTGGATCTCCAACCTTCCGTCCTACGAGGCGGCCTATGTGGATCGTGCCCGGCGCATGCTCGAACGCGACAAGAACCGTCCCTGCATTGTGATGTGGTCGCTGGGCAATGAATCCGGCTATGGCGTGAACCACCAGAAGATGGCCGAGTATGTCCGCGGCCGGGACGATTCGCGGCTGCTGCACTATGAGGGCGCCACCGGCTGGGGCAGAAACGATTTGGACAACTCACTGATTCAGATCCACAGCGAAATGTATCCCCCGCTGGAGAAAATGCGGAAGAATCTGGCGGAGGATGTCGTCAAAGGGCGTCCGTATCTGCTGTGTGAGTATTGCCACGCAATGGGCAACGGCCCCGGTGATCTGCAGGACTACTGGACCCTGTTCGACACCGACGATCGCTACGCCGGCGGGTTCATCTGGGAATGGACGGATCACACGGTCAAGGCCAAGACGCCCGAGGGTGTGACCTATTACGCCTACGGCGGCGATTCCGGCGAGTATCCGCACGACGGCAACTTCTGCATGGACGGACTGGTCTATCCGGATCGCACGCCGCATACGGGTCTGCTTGAGGCCAAGCAGGTATACGCGCCGGTGCGTTTCCACTGCCATCACGCCGATGTGGGGCTGGTCGTCGTGGAAAATCGCTTTGATTTCCGGGATCTGTACGATCTCCGGGTGCACTGGACGGTCGAGAAGGACGGCGTGGTCGTGAAGGAAGGCGACGAGTGGTTGCCGGAAACCGCCCCGCATGGCCGTTCGGTAATGAGCGTGCCTCATGGGATCACTGAGCCACAGACGGGGCGACTGTTCCTGCGCCTTTCCGTCCAGACCTCGGTGACGCTGCCGTGGATGCCGGCCGGTACGGAAATTGCGTTTGGGCAGTTCGAGCTGCCTTCCGTCAAATCCGCCTTTGAGGCGGTGCCGGCATCTCTTTCCGGTGCGCTGTCGGTGGCGGAGGAGGATTTGGGCATCACGCTGTGCGGCGCGAACTTCGTATATCGCTTCGACAAGGTGTACGGCGGCTTTTCCAGCCTTCTGTGCGACGGCGCGGAGCGGATTGCCGCCATGCCGACCTTCAGCTGCTGGCGCGCGCCGACAGACAACGATCGCTACATTGTGCACCTGTGGAAGGCCGAAGGGTACGACCGCCTGAAGATGCGCGCATACGCCGTGGCACTCGAATCGGTGACGGCGGATCGCGCGGTGATCCGTGTGGATTGGTCGCTCGGGGCGCCCATCAAAAAACCGGTGGTGCGCGGCCAGGTGTGGTGGACTGTTTTTGCCAATGGGGAAATCGGCATGCGGACCCACGCGGAAATCCGCCAGGGTCTGTCGGAAAAGCCGATGTTCGGCCCGCTTGCGGGGGCTCCGGAAATCCCGGGCTTCCTGCCCCGGTTCGGACTGCGCTGGGTGCTGCCCGCCGGCTTCGAGGAGGTCTCCTATTTCGGCTACGGCCCGTACGAGAGCTATGTCGACAAGCGCCAGGCCAGCTGGATCAGCCGGTTTGACACCACGGTGGCGGCCATGCACGAACCCTATCTGATGCCACAGGAGAACGGCAGCCACTGCGGTACGGAGTGGGCCGAGATCCGCAACGGCATGGGCGCGGGCGTTCGTTTTGTCGCCGAGGGCGGCATGTCCTTCAACGCGTCACACCATACGCCCGAAGCACTGGCGGAGGCCATGCATCCGCATGAGCTGCAGGCATGCGAGCAGACCATTGTGCATCTGGACTGGATGAACAGCGGCGTCGGATCCAACAGCTGCGGCCCCCTGCTGCTGCCGCAGTACCAGCTCAACCACAAGGAGCTCGACTTCCAGCTGCGGATTGTGCCGTTCGGCACCCGGTAATGCCCCGGGGACCCGAACACGCAACCGCGGTGGCCGAACATACAGACAGTGATGCCAGGCAATCCGGCGTTGGTGCCGGATAATCAGACTTTGATGCCCGCTCGCGCAACCCTCCATCCAAAAGGGTTCGCGGGCGGGTTCTTTTTCGGTCCTGCATGCCGCGGACATACCTTGGACGGGTCACGGACATGTCTTGGGCACGCCGCGGACACGCTGCGGACAGGCCGTGGATCGGAACGGGGAGAACGGATTCGTTCATTTTTTCGCAAAGTTGTACGGATGTATTTTGGCACTTGTTATGATATGATGGTACCAACGAATCAATTGTGTGCCGGCGCCATGCGGCGCCATGCGGCGGGGCGTGGCAGGCAAGGCATAAGCGGCCTGTCCGTGCACGGGTGCAACAACAGGAGGCAACATGACGGAACAAACCATATTGCAGGCTTCGCCGGCCGAACTGGCCGGGTTGTCCTATGACTGCGGCTGCGGACATGCCCATGGCGTGGACATTCAAACCATCCGGACCGGCAGGGAAATTGCGGGGGATGTGGCCGCGTTTGTGTCAGCCCATCACCCGAAGGCGCGGGTGGTTGTCGTGTCAGACACAAACACGGCGGCCGCGCAGGGAGACGCCGTCGCGGAGGCGCTGGCGGATGCCGGCTTATTGGTATCGCGGCACACCTTCGTCACGGAGGGGGCCCATTTCCTGGTGCCCGATGAAACCGCGGTGGGGGCGCTGCTGACCGGTCTGCCCCGCGACACCGGTTTGATAGTGGGGGCCGGCTCCGGCACCATCAACGATCTTTGCCGGTTTGTGGCCGACCGCATGAAAATTCCCTACCTCATTGTCTGCACCGCTCCTTCGGTGGATGGCTACGCGTCCACGGTATCGCCACTGATCCTGGCCGGGCACAAGACAACGCTGGAGGCCTGTTATCCTGAAGCGGTGTTTGCGGATCCCGATGTGTTGAAGGCCGCGCCTGCCGCGCTCTTGCAGGCGGGCTTCGGAGATTTGCTCGGCAAGCTCACCGCGCTGACGGACTGGGATTTGGCCCGCCGGCTCAGCGGGGAGTACCACTGTCCGGTCATCGAGGGCATGGTGCGCCGGGCGCTGGCGGTCAGCACCGCGCAGGCCGCCGGCATCGCCGCACGGGATGCGGAGGCCTGCACCAATCTGTTTGACGCGCTGCTGTTGTCCGGCCTGGCGATGGGCATGGTGGGCAATTCGCGGCCGGCATCCGGCGCGGAGCACCATTTGGCGCATTTCTGGGAAATGGATGCGCTGGCCAAGGGAGAGGAACACGCGCTGCATGGCAACGCGGTGGGCGCGGCAACGCCGGTTGTCGCCAGGCTGTATGCCCTGATGGCGGATCTGCTGCCCGAGGGAATGCCCCACCCGGATGCGGCGGAGATTCAGCAGATGCTCCGGCAGGCCGGCGCGGCCGACTCCCCGCGGGCGCTGGGCATTTCCCGCGAGGTGTTCCACCGCAGCCTGCTGGAGGCCATGCATATCCGTCCCCGGTTCACCATTTTGCGGTTTGCCGCGGACCATGGGCGGCTTGCGGCCCTGGCCGAACAACTCACCACAGAATTCTATGGCGCCTGAGCCGAGGCGTCCGGCATGACCCACATCAATCAAACGGAGGTATCCCACATGAAAAACCTACCTGAACTGAACAAGTACGAAATCTGGTTCATCACCGGCAGCCAGCACCTGTATGGCCAGGAGACCCTGGACCAGGTGGCCGCCCACTCCCAGGAAATGGTCAAGGGCATGGACGCCGACGCACGCATTCCCTGCCGCGTTGTGTTCAAGCCCATCGTCAAGACGGCGGCGGAAATCACCGCAGTCTGCGAGGCGGCAAACACCGATCCCGCCTGCGCGGGCGTCATCACCTGGATGCACACCTTCTCGCCGGCCAAGATGTGGATCGCGGGACTGAGCCTGCTCCGCAAGCCGTTGTTGCACCTGCACACCCAGTACAACCGGGACATTCCCTGGGACGCCATCGACATGGATTTCATGAATCTGAACCAGGCGGCCCACGGCGACCGCGAATACGGATTCATCGGCACCCGCATGCGCATCTCCCGCAAGGTCGTCGTCGGCTACTGGCAGGATGCGCGCGTGCTCGAAAAGGTGGGCCGCTGGATGCGTTCCGCCGTGGGGTATGTGGAGTCCCGCAAGCTCAAGGTGGCGCGCTTTGGCGACAACATGCGCAACGTGGCCGTGACCGAGGGCGACAAGGTGGAAGCCCAGATCCGGCTTGGCTGGACGGTGGACGGCTATGGCATCGGGGATCTGGTGGCCCGCGTGAAGGCCGTGACCGACGATGCGGTGGACGCCTTGATGGCCGAATATGAACAGACCTATGATTTTGCCGACGCGGCAAAGGTGGCCGGGCCCGCCCGGGATGCCATCCGGGTGCAGGCCCGGTATGAAATCGCGATGAAGGCCTTTCTGGAGGAAGGCGGGTATGGCGCGTTCACCACGACCTTCGAGGACCTGCACGGGCTCGAGCAGCTGCCCGGTTTGGCCGTACAGCGGCTGATGGCGGCCGGCTATGGCTTCGGCGGCGAGGGCGACTGGAAGACGGCTGCCATGACCCGGCTCATCAAACTGATGGCGGGACCGTCCGGCAAGGGCACCTCCTTCATGGAAGACTACACCTACCACTTTGAGCCCGGCAACGAGATGGTGCTCGGCGCGCACATGCTGGAGGTTTGTCCCACCATCGCCAAGGACAAGCCCCGCATCGAAGTGCACCCGTTGGGCATCGGCGGCAAGAACGACCCCGCCCGCATTGTATTCCAGGGCAACCACGGGCCGGCCATCAACGCCAGCCTGATCGACATGGGTGACGGGTTCCGCCTCATCGTCAACGAGGTGGAAGCGGTGGAGAACATCCCGGACATGCCGAAGCTGCCGGTGGCCCGTGTGCTGTGGAAGCCCCTGCCGAGCCTGTACGAGGGCGCCGAACAGTGGATTTTGGCCGGTGGCGCGCATCACACCGTGTTCTCTTTCGACATCAATGCCGAGCAGATGAAGGATTGGGCGGCCATGAACGGCGTGGAGTTCATCCACATCCGCTGATGCCATCCGGCATCCTCCAATATCACCCGGAATCCGTGAATACAACCCAGCTTTTTCGCCCCGGTTCACTTGAATCGCGCGTGAAAGAGGAAGCATAACAGAAGGCTGTTTCCCATCAGGGAGACAGCCTTCTGCGTGTTCTTCCGCGCGTACGGTTGTGCCGGCGCCGGTTCAGCCCCCCATCGCCTTGCGGATGCTGAGGATGTATTTGGCCTGATCCAGCGGATTGACGCCCCGATAGGGTGTGGTTGCGCCAAGCGCCACATCGCAGGGTTCATAGCCGTCAAACAGGGTGGACATGTGTCCCCGCCCGCCCGTCAGCGCGCCCAGTCTCACGCTGTAGTCCATGGAGGTGGCGACGGGCAGGCGGGCTTCCACCTCGAACTGTCCGTTCAGGATGACGGGTGCGTCGAAGGTGCCCCGCATGCCGACGATGTCTCCAAGGATGCGGCTGCCTGCGGATTCCGGCGCGGTGATGCGGCAGAGAATCATGGGCTCGAGCAATATGGTGCCGGCGTTGGCCAGCCCGTTCATGATGCCTATGGGGGTGGCGGTGACAAAATCGAGCGGATGGGTATGGAAGATGTGGTGCTCGCCGTTGAGCAGGGTCACTTCCAGATCGGTCACCTCCCAGCCATGCAGGCCCTGACGGAGGGCGTCCGGCAATGCCTGCCAGACCTGGTTCTGATAGCGCTGGTGCATCTTTTCCTCACGGACCCAACCGCCGGTTTTCACGCCTGAACCCCGCGGCAGCGGCTTGAGATAAAACTCCAGAATGGCCCAGCAGGGCTTGGGCATGGTGTAGGAAATGTAGCCGTTGGCTGCTTTGGCGGGGGTTTCCTTGTAAATGACCACTGGCGCGCCGAAGGTGGCGGAGAGTCCGAACCGGTTTCTCAGCAGGCTGTCGATGACCTGGAGTTGTATGGTGCCCATGATTTTGACGTGCACCTGCCGTGTTTCCCGAATCCACTCCAGCCCCAGCAGCGGATCCTCGTCCGCCAGCTCCTGCAGGGCGGCAACAAGCGCGGGAAGATCCGCGTCTGTTGGGGGGAATGCCTGCACCAGCAACAGTGGGACGGCCAGGTGTGAGGCTTCCGGAACCCCATCCGGGCTTCCCAGAATGTCCCCGATGCGCGTTTGTCCCAACCCGCAAACGGCGGCGATATCGCCGGCGGCCAGAAAGCCTGTGTCCACAGAACGCTGGGCACGGGTTTTTCTGATTTGCGACACCTTTTCCTGTATGCCCTGTGTGTGGTTTTCCACGACATTGCGGTTTTCCAGGGTGCCGTTGTAGAGTCGCACATGCGCAATCCGGCCCATGACCTTGTCGTGCTCCAGCCGGAAAACAACCCCGGACAGCGGTTTGTCAGGGTCTCCCACAGGTGGGGGGAGGTAATCCAGAATGGCGTCGAGCAGGGGTTCTGTTCCCAGTTCCTTCAATGCGGCCCCGTACAATACCGGGTGAAGCTGACCGGCACGGCATTGCCGGCGGATGCTCCCGCGCAGGGCGTCTGCAGTGGGCAGACGTCCCTCCAGCCATTCCGAGAGCAAATGGTCATCTCCCTCGCAGACCTGTGCGAGCCAGTCTTCCGGGAAACGGCCTGCCGGAAAGGAGGGGTCCGGAACCTCCGTGTCAAATCGCGACAAGAGCCGGTAGCCGTCGTCAGGATTGCCGATGGCGGCCTGCAGGGGAACCACCGCGGGGGTGAGCAGTCGTCGGATCTCTTCGAGCACGCGTGCCGGATCCGCCCCAACCCGATCGAGCTTGTTGATGAAAAACAAGGTGGGCAGCCGCCTTTTTTTCAACGCGCGCCAGATGACCTCGGTTTGCGCCTGCACCCCTTCCACCGCGGAGAGCACCAGCACCGCGCCGTCCAGCACACGCAGGGAGCGTTCCACCTCGGCTGCGAAATCCATGTGGCCGG
>JAEWSN010000123.1 GCA_023459915.1 Bacillota bacterium | reverse complement strand
GGAAGCCTACGAGATGTTCGAGGCGCCTTTTATCAAGGCTTATCGGGAAGACGCGGAGGAAACCTCCTTCTATGAGGAAGTCAACCATCAGGGCGTGCAATACGTTGCGCTGACCGAGAAGCTGCCCGACACAGGCGTGCTCCTCATCGGCATGATTCCCTACGATTCCCTGGTGTCCGGGGCGCGCACCATCCTGATGCTCACCATCGGGTTTGTGCTGTTTGCCGCGCTGGTCTCCATCCTTGTCGGGGTGTTCATGGCCACGGGCATGAGCCGGACCATCACCCGCATCGTCACCGTATCGCGTCAGGCGGCGGGCGGGGATCTCACCGTCAATCCCACCTCGCGCCGAAAGGATGAACTCGGGGTGCTCACCCGTGCCATCAATGACATGATTGCGAGCATGCGCCGGCTCATCGAGCGCACCGCAACGACGGCAAACAAGGTGACGGACTCCGTACAGGTCGTATCCCAGTCCACCGTTGCGGTGGAGCAGGTGTCAAGGGACATCACAACGGCCATTTCCGAGATTGCCCAGGGGGCCACCTCCCAGGCGCAGGATTCGGAGCAGGGCGTCTCGAAGATGAACCAGTTGTCCCAGCAGATGGCACTGGTGGCGCAGAACACCCAGGAGATTGAAACGGTGACCAACGACACGGTCAACCTCACACAGCATGGCATGACCTCTGTGGACGAGCTTGGCCGGAAGGTGCGGGAGACCAGCCAAATCATCCGTTCCATCGTCGACGACATCCAGCAGCTGAGCGAAAGCTCCGGCGCCATCGGCGGGATTGTGCAGGTCATCAACGGCATTGCGGATCAAACCAATCTGCTGGCGCTCAACGCGGCCATTGAAGCGGCCCGCGCGGGCGAATCCGGACGCGGCTTTGCCGTGGTGGCCGAAGAGGTGCGCAAGCTGGCCGAGCAATCCATGAAGGCAACCCGTGAAATCGGTGAAATCGTCGACAAGACACAGGAACAGACCATGGAAACCGCCAAGAAGGCCAACAAGACCGGCGAAATCCTGAAAAGCCAGGATCTCGCGCTCGAGAAGTCCATCACCTCGTTCAGCGACATCAAGACTGCGATGGACAGCATGGTGACGCGCATCCAGGGCATCATGCGCGACGTGTCGGCCATGGATGCCGTCCGGCAGGACACCCTGCTGGCCATTCAGAACATCTCGGCGGTTTCGGAGGAGACGGCGGCCTCGGCACAGGAGGTCACCGCGTCCAGCGATCAGCAGCTGCAGAGCATTGAGAGCATGGCCACCTTTGCCGACAACCTGGCCCAGGAGGCCAACGAGCTCAAGGACGTGATTGGCCAGTTCAAGGTGTGAGGGGGTCAGACCCCGTTTGGGCCAGATGACGAAACAGCCGGACACCCGGCAGCGGGGTTCGGCTGTTTTTTTCTCTGTTCTTTTTCTCCCATCTGGATTATAATGAGTTTCTGCCTGTCGAAGTGGAGGTATCTTTCAGTATGCCCGGCAAACCGAATGTTCAGCCAGCCCATTTGTCCGCCAATACATTGGCGTTTGTCGGCGACGCTGTCTTTGCGCTGTATGTCAGGGAACGGCTGGCCAGGGATGTCGCCGGCACCGTCCATCTGCTGCACAAGCTGAGCACCAGATATGTGAAGGCGTCCGCGCAGGCATCCATTGTCCGGGCACTGATGCCGGAGCTTTCGGAGGAAGAGACCCACGTCTTTCGGCGCGGGAGGAATGTCAAAACGACCACCATGCCCAGAAATGCCGACATGCAGGAGTATCGGCAGGCAACTGGGTTTGAAGCGCTCCTTGGATTTCTCCATCTGTCGGGACGACAGGATCGGCTGATGGAGCTGCTCGACCGGGCGGCGTCAATGATTGAGCAGGAATGAACCGGAAGAACCCTGACCGCAAGGCATGAGGCCGGTTGGCAGGACACCCGGGGCACACGGCGGCATGGACCGCAACAGAAAGTATGGGGACAGCAATGGAAAAACGCAGCAGCAGGGGTACAGGACCAAAAGGAAGAAGCAGTCGTCCGGGAGATGGCACCAGAAAGTTTGCCGGCCCGCACGGGCGTTCGGGAAAGTCCGAGGGATACAAGCCGAATCGTTCTGAGGGTGGCCATGCGCCGCGCGCCGAGGGGGAGTTCAAGCCCCGCCGGTCGGAGGGCGGGTATGCACCACGAACCGAGGGCGGGTACAAGCCGCGTCGGTCGGAGGGCGGCTATGCGCCGCGTGCCGAAGGTGGATTCAAACCCCGCCGTGACGAAGGGGAGTTCAAGCCCCGTCGTGCCGAAGGGGGCTTTGGCCCGCGCGCCGAGGGTGGATACAAACCGCGTCGTGCCGAAGGGGAGTTCAAGCCCCGTCGCGCCGAAGGAGGCTACGCGCCGCGTGCCGAGGGTGAGTTCAAGCCCCGTCGTGCCGAAGGGGGCTTTGCCCCGCGTGCCGAGGGCGGCTACAACCCCCGTCGTGCCGAAGGCGAGTTCAAGCCCCGTCGTTCGGAGGGCGGCTATGCGCCGCGCGCCGA
>JAEWSN010000122.1 GCA_023459915.1 Bacillota bacterium | reverse complement strand
CGGAATGCCTCTTCGGTGATGTTGAGCACCAGCACGCCGATCGTCTCGGTGGTGTTGATGTCGCGGACGGTTCGAATCAACGATATCCGGTTGCCATTCTCGTCACCGGGAAACGCGCCATCGCCATTGAGGCGGAGCAGAAAAGCCCCTCTCGCCATCATCGCATCCCGGTACCAGCCGGTATCCCGCAGCACAATGGCCGGCTGGCTCTGCCGGCTGCGGCGGCCGATGGCATACTGGTTGCCCTCGATGTCGAACAGATGGATGGAATCGATGTCCGGCGTATCCTGAAGAAGCTTGTACAGGTAGGCACGAATCCGACCCTGCAGCCGCAAGTCGGAATACAGGTCGCCCGTGGTGAGCAGTGCCTGCAAATCACTGTCCGAAAGGATCATCTTGGAGGTGTTGTTGGCATTGCGGACAACGCCGCCCAGATTGGCGCGGATGGATTCCAGCGTCTGTTGGGACGCCTCGCTGACGCGCTTCATGGCCATGTCCGTGTAGAGCTCCCGATACAGCACCCCGCTCAATGTCGTCGAAACAAACAGAATCAGCAGGTACAGCATCGAGATGTGCACCCGGATGCTGTGCGACACAAACCAGCGGCCCACCTTCGTGTCCCGAAACCGCTGCAGTCGCGCGAACCACTTGTCCATCCTGCTTTTCATCATCTCCACCGTAATCCCGCCGGAATCATTCTGTCAATCATAACGCATTTTCGGCGTGGATTGGCAGTCTGTAAAAAATGGACAAAAAAATGAAATCCGGTTGGCATGGGTTCCCCATGGCATTGCGCACGTCAGGATCGTTTGCGACGTGCGGAAAAAAAGGGAGCGCACGGAGAACAGCGTGCCCCGGATGGCGTGCGACATGGTTCGCACCAGATGGGGAATGCGGCTGAACTGATCGGCCGCGTCATTGATCTGGTACGTCCAGGTGGATGTGGCGCCAACCAGTCCCTCACCGGCCATGTCGATGCCGTCTTCCGTGATGCGGCAACGCTGCATCCACGCAAGCACATCCCGACGAATGTCTTCCTGCATCTCGGCAAAGGCCGGCACGGCGAACCGGCGATAGGCTTCGAGCGGATTCCCGCCGGCCACCACCTCCAGATGGATGCCGTTGCGCTTGTTGCAAGACTGCATGTCAGCGCACTTTTCATGACAGGTCCGCACCAGCCCGGGAAAAGCGAGAGACCGGCCTTCGGAAGATGTCCTCCAAAATCCGGTCTATTGCATGTACTGCGAAAAAATCGTGTCAAATGCCCCGAATCTCGGCACCGAACTGCTTCTGCAGCTTCTTCATGACGCGCTTCATGCCCTCGTCAATCTGTTCGCTCGTCAGCGTGCCCTCGTCGGAGCCCAGGTGAACCCGGAGCATCAGGGAGCGCTTGCCCTCGGGAATCTGCTTGCCGCGGTATTCCTCCACGTACGACACATCCTTGACCATGGGCTTGATGAGCGTCTCGATGTCCGCCCACTTCACGGTTTCATCCAGCAGCATCGACAAATCCTGCTCCACCAGCGGGAACTGCGGCAGGTGGCGGAAGGTGTTCGTGCGGGAGGGCAGCGCCTCCAGCTTCTCGACGTTGAGCTCGAACACCACGGCCTGCGTGTTTTTGATGCCGGCCGCTTTCATGGTTTTCATGGACAACAGGCCCACGCTGCCGATGACTTCTTCCGCCAGCAGCACATTGAGCCACACCTTTTTTTCAGCCCAAACCGGCTCCGTGACGCGGTCGAAGGACAACTCACCCTTCATCTGGCAGAACCGGCCCATGGACTCGATGACGCCCTTGGCTTCAAAGAACAGCTGCGCGGCGTCGGTGCCGGCCAGCGCGCCGGCCAGGTGTCGTTCCTGCAAGGGCAGCACCTCACGCGGATCGGAGGGGGACATGG
Organism: Bacillota bacterium; assembly: GCA_023459915.1. Lineage (GTDB taxonomy): Bacteria > Bacillota > Clostridia > DSM-8532 > DSM-8532 > JAEWSN01. The sequence continues at coordinate 4,774 of JAEWSN010000122.1, read as the reverse complement.
TTCCCTGCTTGAACACCTGCGTCAACTCGAACACGCGGAAGGCGTCGAGGTAGCGCAGGTTGGTCACCAGCGTTTCAAGCATGGCGGGCACCAGACTGGACCGCAGCCGGCTGTTGTCCGGCGACGGGGGGGTGGAAATGGCATGCAGACCCGCCAAATCGATGCCGGCCGCCTCATGGAACCGGTCCTCGATCCATGGATAGGTGAACACCTCCTGGAAGCCGCACCGGAACGCCAGATACTCACGCAGGGCACGATCCAGCTGGGGACCGTGCTGGTTCACGGGCTTTTCAAGGATCACCGCCGGCGCGTGATACGCGAAGTTGGCGTAGCCGATCATGCGGGCCACTTCCTCGAGGATGTCATCCGGCAGGGAGACATCGCCGGTACCGCGCCAGGAAGGCGTGGACACCTTCAGCAAATCACCGTCCGCCGCTACGGTAAAGCCAAGCGGCGAGAGGCTTTTCGTGACATCCGCCGCCGTCACGGTGCTGCCGAGCCGCTTGGACAGGAACGACAGCGTGACGTCAATCACCGGGGGCTGTGTGGGTTGGGGATGCGTATCGGAAAAAGCCGTGATCCGCGCGCCGGGAACAAGCGCCGCGAACAGTTTGGCGGAGAGCCCAAGGCCCTGGTCCACCCGCTGGGTGTCCACGTGCTTCTCGAACCGGCTGGAGGCTTCGGTGCGAAGACCGAAGGCCTGCGTGGTGCGGCGGATGCCCCGGGGCGCGAAGTTGGCGATCTCCAGCACAATCTCCGTGGTCTCCGGCAACACCGAATCGTTCTTGCCACCCATGATGCCGGCCAGCCCCAGCGGTGTTTCGCGGTCCGCGATGAGCAGGTCCGTTTCATGGAGCTGCAGCTTCTTCCCGTCGAGCAGTTCCAGCACTTCCCCCTTGCGCGCCGTACGGACACGGATTTCATCCTTCACATGGCTGCGGTCGAACCCGTGTGTGGGCTGCCCCACCGCCAGCATCACATAGTTGGTGATGTCCACGATGTTGTTGATGGGGCGAAGACCCACCTTGAACAGCGCAATCTGCATCCACAGCGGCGAGGGTTCATTCACAAGGTTGGAGATGACCAGCGCGGCATACCGGCGGCACAAATCCGGGTTTTCAATGCTCACGGGATAGGCCGGCAGGTCGGCAGCCGGCGTGAATGTCGCGAGCGGCTTGAGCGCGCAGCCATAAATGGCGGAAAGCTCGCGCGCGATGCCATAGTGTCCCCACAGATCGGGACGGTTGGTCATGGACTTGTTGTCGATTTCGAGAATCTGATCGTCCAGATGCAGCACGACAGCCATGTTGTCGCCGGGATTGCAGGGCACCCCCGCGAGATCGACGATGAGATGGTCGTCCTCAGCTGGGAACAGCAACTCAAGGCCCACCTCGGCGGACGCGCAGATCATGCCCTCGGAGGCAACGCCGCGCAGCTTGGTGGTCTTGAGTTCCACGAGATCCCCTTCGCCATGCCAGCGCACGCGGGATCCGGGCCGGGCCAGAATGACCATCTGCCCCACTTCCAGGTTGGAGCCGCCGCACACCACCTGTGCCGGCTTCATCTGCCCCTGTTCATCCACATCTCCGGCGTCCACCTGCACCACGCGCAGCCGGTCCGCCTGCGGATGCGGATCCACCGCCACAATTTTTGCGGCCACAATGTTGTGGAAGGCTTCGGCGAGGTTCTCCCAACCCTCCACCTCCACGGTGCGCATCGTCAAATCGAACGCCAGCTTTTCCATGGTCAGATCCGCCGGCAGATCCACATATTCCCGAATCCAATTGAATGATACCTTCATGTTGTCCCCCTTGACGTGTCTGTACGCGGTTGCCCGCTTCGCTTTCCTGCAGCCCGCTTCATTTTTCTGCCGCCTGCCGCACTTCTTTCGACGTTCGCCGCGCTTCTCCTTCAGCCCGAATGGCGCCGGCGGTTTACCTGAATTGGCTCAGGAACCGGAGATCCGCGCTGTGGAACAGGCGGACGTCATCCACGCCATACCGCATCATCACGAGACGATCCAGCCCGATGTTGATATAGAAGCCGGACCAGACAGCCGGATCCAGACCGGCCGCCCGCAACACATTCGGATGCGGCGAACCGCCCGGCATGACCTCAATCCAGCCCACATTCTTGCAGACCTTGCAGCCCTTGCCGCCGCAAACCAGGCATTTCATGTCAATTTCGAAGCCAGGCTCCACAAAGGGGAAGAAGCCGGCGCGCATGCGCACATCCACTTCCTGGCCGAACACTTTCTCCAGAATGGTTTTCACCAGCAGCTGCCCGGACGCGAATGAAAAATCCTTGTCCACAATGAGCGCTTCATACTGAAAGAACGCGCGCTCGTGGCGGGCGTCCGTGGTCTCATTGCGATACACGCGGCCGGGATACACAAACCGCGCGGGCGCGCCATGCGCCTGCAGATACCGTACGGAAGCTCCCGTGAGATGCGGCCGCAGGGCCAGCCGTTCCGCGCCGTGCCTGTTTTGCGTTCCCTCGATCCAATAGGTGTCCATGGACTCACGGGCCGGGTGCTCCGCCGGAAAATTCAGATTGTCGAAAGCGTACAACTCGCTGGTAATCTCGTTTTCCGAATACACTTCGAAATTTAGGGACTTGAACGCGTCATTGAGATCGTACGCCATCTGGGTGATGGGATGAAGGGCGCCGCCCGTCACGGGCACCCCGGGCCGTGTGAGATCAATCTCGCCGGCAAAGGATGAGGCTTCCTCCAAAATGGTTTCCTGCCGCGCGTCCAGCGCTTCGGACAGGGCGGTTTTCAACTCGTTGGCCAGCCGGCCAACCGTTTTCCGCTCCTCGGGAGAAAGCTTGCCAAGCTCCTTCAGCACTTCGGTCAGCTGTCCCTTCTTGCCCATCCATTTCTGGCGGACCTCCTGCAGCTGCGCCAGCGTCGTGGCGGACGCAATCTCCTGCAACCCTTCGGTTCGCATGGTTTCCAATTTTTCCAGCATGTTTCGCCTCCACTGTTTCTGCCCGAATGTCAAAGCCCCGCGTTCACAATGTGTCACATCATACAAAAAGTCCCATGAATCACTTCATGGGACGATTGCTCGCGGTACCACCCAAATTGCCCGAAACGGGCCACCTTGTGTTGTCCTGTAACGTGGACGACTCCGGCCGGGACTACCTGTACTCACCCCGACGGCTCACCGGTGAACTTCAGCTGTCTTTCCACGAAACCGATTGCAGCCGTTCACGAAGGGGTTCGTGAAATCGACGGTTCCTCTCTGCCTGGAAAGGGTCTGGCCTACTCTCCGGATCCTGGCCCCCTATGCATCCCCCGCAATGGCAGGGTTGTTATTCCATTTCAACACAATTTCCAGTGCGAATCAAGAAAAACCTGCTTTCGGTTGATCTCCAGTTGTCTGGTGAATATCAATATGGCCGGCTCATGCTGATGTCGGGCATCGGAAAATGCTTCGTATTCAATGTGGAAAACGCCGCCTGATGGACACTTGCTGTCGCAGCCAATAAGGCATCCGCCAAGGAAATGTGATTCTTGTCTCGGTACTGGCGCATATATGCTCCCGCCAGAAGCGCAATCTCATAGGTAACATCCAGTGCCTCAAAAGCATGCAAAAAACGCATGACAATGTCTTTTTCTCCAGGACGGACGCCGGTAAGCAACTCCGCCACCGTAATGACAGAACAAGCCAACTGATCTCTTTCCCTGACGCATCGTTTCAAAAAATCAACCGCTTCGGGCTTGTTCTTCAGGTAGTCGATCAGCACATTTGTATCGATAATCCGCATGCTCATTCCGGCTTCTCCTTGCGATGCGCGTCCATTTCCTTGCGCAATTGCTCGGGATACCCAACGGCATCCAGATCTGCCCGGTCCGCCCACAGCCCTTGTGCCCCTTCAAGCATCTGGAGCACATCAGATTGCTTTTCGACAAGATATTGTGATACTGCCTCCCGGATGATTTCTGCAACCGGTTTGCTCAACTGCCCCGACATCGCCTCCAGTTCGGCTTTTTGCGATTCGGTAAGATAAATCTGCGTACGGATCATATCTGTGGCCCCTTCCCTTGATCCATTTGCGTGCATCTTGTGGTATGCAAAATATGATGTATACATCTATATTATACATCATTTCGCAAAGAAGGTATATTGAACTTCCATCGAGGGGAATGCCCGCAAATCGTGCTTCAATAACGAAAAGACTATTTTTCCATCAGCATGTCAAACAGCATGCCCTTTCGCAACGGCGCGCTGTCTCCTCCCAATGCGTCCACAAGGGCATACGCAAACGGCAGGGTGGTGGCTGGTCCACGGCTGGTGATGAGGTTTCCATCCACCACTACGATTTCCTCCCGATAGTCCGCCTCCGTGAAGAGTGAACGATATTTGTCGTCCGGGTAGGAGGTGAGCGTCCTTCCCTTATGAATTCCGGCACGATGCAGCACCATCGGCGCGGCACAGATGGCTCCGATAAGCTTGCCTTCACGGTCGAATGCCCGGATCGCCGCAATGACCTTTGTGCTGTCGCGCAAGTTGGTCGCGCCGGGCAACCCGCCCGGCAGAATCAGCATGTCATAATCCAGGATGGATTCGTCCAGCATTTTGTCCGCCTGGGCGGTTATCGCGTGGGAGCCTTCCACCGCAGGGGTTCCCATGACACTGACGATGTCACAGGTGAGGCCGGCGCGTCGCAACACGTCCACAACAAAGAGGGCTTCTCCCTCTTCATACCCGGGAGCCAGCAAAATGGCCGCTTTCTTGTTCATCATCATCCCCTCCGATTTCTCTTT
>JAEWSN010000121.1 GCA_023459915.1 Bacillota bacterium | reverse complement strand
CGCGCGTCGCCGTCCAGACCTTCCTTTTCAGCCACATCCATGGCCTCGAGCATGTCCTTGTAGTCGTGTGGCAGCACCTTGACGAACCGGGCATGCGCGGTGGGCCACTTCTCCAGCAGCCTGGCGGTGATGGCGGAGCCGGTGTGCGCCACATGTGCGGTGAGATGGCGGTACAGCATCACCAGATCGAGCGCGTCCAGCGGATACAGGCCCACCATGCTGGGGTTGACCCGCTGCCGGAACGCCTCGCTGTCGAGCACATACGCGATGCCGCCGGACATGCCGGACGCGAAGTTGCGGCCGACGGGCCCAAGAATGACGGCGGTGCCGCCGGTCATGTATTCGCAACCGTGGTCGCCCACGCCCTCGCACACGGCGGTGGCCCCGCTGTTTCGCACGCAGAAGCGCTCTCCGGCACGTCCGGCCAGATACAACTCCCCGTCGGTGGCCCCGAACAGCGCCACGTTGCCCGCGAGCAGGTTGTCTGTTCCCTGCCAGCCCGCGTCGGCGGGTGCCTTGATGATGATGCGCGCGCCGCAAAGGCCCTTGCCCAGATAGTCGTTCGCGTCGCCCTCAAGCGACAGCTCGATGCCGGCGGTGGCAAACGCGCCAAAGCTCTGGCCGGCGGTCCCCTTGAAGCGGAACCGGATGCGGCCGTCCGGCAGGCGGCCGTATTCCTTCGAGATGAAGGCGGAGACCCTGGTGGCCACCGCGCGCTCCGTATTGCGGATGGCGCGCTCCACCACGGCGTCCCCCTGCTCCACCAGCGAGCGGACCATGTCATGGAACAGCCGGTTGTGCTCGTCCTGATGGGGCATGAGATCCCGCCAGGGCAGTGGCAGGTCGCCGGGGATGAGGGCGGACAGATCCAGCCCGTCCGTCTTGGCCGCGTGCCGTGCCTGCACCAGCCGGCCGGCGCGTCCCACCATTTCGTCGAGTGTGCGGAATCCGAGCCGGGCCATGTTCTCCCGCAAGTCCTGCGCCAGGAAACGCATCAGGTTCACAACATATTCCGGCTTGCCGGAAAAGCGGGCGCGCAACGCGGGATTCTGGGTCGCGACGCCAACCGGGCAGGTGTCCAGGTTGCACACCCGCATCATCACGCAGCCGATGGCCACCAGCGGCAGGGTGGCGAAGCCGAACTCCTCGGCCCCCAGCAGCGCCGCGATGGCGATGTCCCGGCCGGTCATGAGCTTGCCGTCGGTCTCCACCCGCACGCGGCCCCGCAGTCCGTTGGCCACCAGGGTCTGGTGGGTTTCAGCCAGCCCGAGCTCCCACGGCAGCCCCGCGTGCTGGATGCTGGTGCGGGGACTGGCCCCGGTGCCGCCGTCATATCCGGAAATGAGGATGGTGTCCGCACCGCCCTTGGCCACCCCGGCGGCGATGGTGCCCACGCCGGTTTCGGAGACGAGCTTGACGTTGATGCGCGCGTCCGGATTGGCGTTTTTCAGATCGAAGATGAGCTGGGCCAGGTCCTCGATGGAGTAGATGTCATGGTGCGGCGGCGGGGAGATGAGCCCCACGCCGGGGGTGGAGTGGCGGGTTCGGGCAATCCAGGGGTACACCTTGCCGCCGGGCAGCTGTCCGCCTTCTCCGGGCTTGGCGCCCTGGGCCATTTTGATTTGAATCTCCTTTGCCGAGGCAAGGTAGGGGCCGGTGACGCCGAAGCGGCCGGACGCGATTTGCTTGATGGCGGAGTTGCGTTCGGTGAACAGCCGATCCGTCGCCTCGCCGCCTTCGCCGGAATTGCTTTTGCCCCCAAGCAGGTTCATGGCCAGCGCAAGGCATTCGTGCGCCTCCCGGCTGATGGAGCCATAACTCATGGCACCGCTTTTGAAGCGTTTGACCAGGTTTTCAACCGGTTCCACCTCTTCAAGCGGAACGGGCTGTGCCTCGGCAAACCCGAACAGGCTGCGCAGGGAGACCAGATGATGGTCCTCCATCCGCCGCACATATTCCCTGAACAGGGCTTCATCGCCGGTTCGGACGGCAGTCTGCAGCAGGTGGATGGTTTCGGGGTCGTACAGATGCTCCTCGCCGTCGGTTTTAAACTGGAACCGGCCGCCGGAAGGCAGCTCGTCGGACAGATCCGCCAGGGCCTGCTCGTGGCGCAACAGGGTCTCCCGTTCCAGATCCGCCAGGGAGAGGCCGCCCACACGGGTGACCGTGCCGGTGAAATAGACGTCCACCAGTTCCCTTGAAAGACCGAGTGCCTCGAATATCTGCGCGTTCTGATAGCCGTCCACACAGGAGATGCCCATTTTGGACATGACCTTGAGCAGACCGTGGTCATAGCCATGCTTCAGGTTTTCCAGGATGCCTGGCTCCGACAGATCCGCCAGATGTCCATGCGCCAGCAGGGCGGACGCGGCCTCGTAGACGCCGCGCGGGGCAACGGCCTTGGCGCCGTAGCCAATCAGGCAGGCGACATGATGGACCTCCCGGGGCTCGCGGCTGTCCACAATCAGGGAGCAGCCGCCGCGCATGCCCTTGCGGATGAGATGATGGTGAAGCCCTGCCGTCGCGAGCAGGGAGGGGATGGGCGGGTGTTCGGCACAGGCGTTTCGGTCCGAGAGCACCAGCAGGACGGCTCCCCGCGAGAGGGCCTGCTCGGCCGACAGGAACAGGCTGTCCAGCCCCTGCTTCAATCCGGCGGCCGGATCGAAGCACAGCTCCAGCTCCGCTGCCGGGAATCCGGGAAGTCCCGCTGTCAGGCGCGCCAGCTCATCCATGGACAGGATGGGCGATGCCAGATGGATGCGCCGGCAGTTGTCCGCCGTGTCGCGGGTGGGATCCCCGTTTGGCCCCAGGAACACATCCATGCCGGTGACGCATTCCTCCTGGATGGCGTCGATGGGCGGGTTGGTCACCTGCGCGAACAGCTGCTTGAAATAGTGGAACAGGGGCTGCGGCTTTTCGGAAATCACCGCGAGCGGCGCATCGTAGCCCATGGCGCCGACGGGATCCAATCCGGTTCTGGCGATGGGCAGCACGGTGGTCATGGTATCCTCATAGGTCCAGCCGAAAAGGCGCAGGGTGTCCGTCACCGTCCGGGGCTCGGGTGACAGTGCGGTCAGCGGAGCCGCGGACGCCTCGGGTTCCAGTCTGAGGAGCCCGTTGGGAAGCCATTGGCGCCAGGGGCCGGTCAGGAAGGTGTCTTTGATGGCCTGATCCTCATACAGGGTGCCGGTTTCCGTGTCCAGCAACAGCATGCCGTTGGGGCCGAGCCGGCCGCGGCGGACGATGTCCGAGGCGGGGACATCCACCACGCCGGACTCCGAGGACAGCACCAGGATGTTCTTTGCGGTCAGCACCCAGCGGGCCGGGCGCAGCCCGTTGCGATCGAGCACCGCGCCGACCTGGCGGCCGTCGGTGAAGCACATGGCGGCGGGGCCGTCCCACGGGGGCATCATGCAGGCCGCGTAGCGGAAAAAATCGCGTTGGTTGTCGTCCATCGTCCCGTCCTTGGACCAGGGGCCGGGCATCATCATGAACAATGCCTGGGGGAGGGAGCGGCCGGCGGTGACCAGAAACTCCAGCAGGTTGTCGAATTTCGTGGAGTCGCTGCCATCCTCGTCGAGGATGGGAAGAATGGTGGGCAGATGCTGCGCGAGCCGGCCGCCGTCCATGGTGGCGGAAGCCGCCAGTATGGCGTGCTCACAGCCCTTGAGCGTGTTGATTTCCCCGTTGTGCGCCACGAAGCGGAAGGGCTGCGCGCGGTTCCAGGAGGGAAAGGTGTTGGTGGAGTAGCGCGAGTGTACCAGCGCGATGGCGGACATGAAATCCCCGTCCTGCAGATCCGGATAGAAATCGGCGACCTGCCAGGCCTGCATCATGCCCTTGTAGACAATGGTCCGATTCGAAAGGCTGGGCAGATAGACGGCATGCCCCTCCCGGCGCATCGCCTGCTCCATGTGGCGGCGCAGCACGAACAGCCGGATGTCCGCGGGCACATCGGTCTCCTCCCAGGTCAGGAAGAGCTGGCGCACACTGGGCGCGCTGGCCCGGGCGCCGTTTCCGCACGCGTGCAGGTTGGTCGGCACCGTGCGCCAGCCGATGAGGGAGAAGCCCTCCGCCAGCGCGATGTCCGCCAGCGCCGTTTCCGCCTGTGTCCGCTCCGAAGCGTCGAGGGGCAGAAAGCACATCGCCACGGCATACTGGCCTTCCCGGGGCAGATGGAAATCGGTTTTCATGCGGAAGAAACGATCCGGAAGCTGCGTCAGGATGCCGGCGCCGTCCCCCGTGTCCGGATCCGCGCCGGTGCCGCCGCGATGCGCCAGCCGAACCAGGATTTCCAGCGCGTCGGTCACGATGGCGTGGGAACGGATGCCGTCCATCTGGGCCATCAGCCCCGTGCCGCAGGCATCGTGCTCGAAGGCGGGATCCCACAGGGGAGCCCGTGTCATGTCCATGGCGGGCGTTTCAACCAGGCCCGACCGGCTGTCGCCGGATTTTCCGGGTTGTCCGGAGGGGGCTTGCTGGCTGGAGGCCGAAGGCTGTCCGAAGCGTGCCGGATGGCCGAAGGCGGTAGGTTGTCCGGAGGGGACTTGCCGACTGGAGCCCGAAGGCTGCCCGGAGGCTTGCGATGGGGTGTGAACCTGCTGTTGTTTCATCTTTGCACCTGCCTTGCTGTGAATGTGTGGAGGGTCGGGGAAAAGAGGCGAAGCCGGCCTGGACTGCTGCCCGGCCTGCCCGTCTGCGGGAAATCGTCTTTGTCCGTGCGTGTGTGGGGGACTGTTTCAACGGGTTCCCGTCAGCGGGTGTCCCCGTCATCCGTGCCATGAATGTCGAGAATGTGTCGCGCCACCTGTTCCAGCGGCTTGCCGGTGTCCATGCTCTGTTTTTGCATCTGTCGCCAGGCTTCCGCCTCCGGCAGTCCCAGGCTGCGCATCAGCGCGACCTTGGCCTTTTCCGCAAGTCCGCGTCTGGCCAGGCCTTCGCGGAGCTTTTTTGTCTCCGCCTGCATGCGGGCCATCCGTTCCCGGAACTGCAACATCATGTCGATGGAGGTGGTCAGCCCCTGTGTGGTGACCGGCCGGGCCAGGCACGAGACGTCCAGGGAGCCGGTGGACTCCCGGGCGAAGGCCATCTGTTCGGCCGGGACGATGAGCAGGACGGAGGCGTCACAGATGCGGGAGAGGTTTTCCGCAAAGCCGATGCCGGTCATGTCGCCCAGGGAAAACCCGGCAATGGCGATGTCACAGGGGTGGAGTCCGGCCGACCGCAGCCCGGCCATGCCGGTGGTGCAGGTGTCGGTGATCTGGCAGCCACGCGCTGTCAGGATACCGGACATCTGGACGCTGGTCTCTTCGTTGCGCAGGACAATCAGCACGCGGCAGCGCATGGCACACCTCCTTTCCTGTGGGGTCAGACCCCGTTGTCGCCGTTCAGCACGTGCCCAGGTATCGCTCGAGCTCCCAGGGATGCACGCAGTGCCGGAATTCATCCTGCTCGCGCCATTTTGCCTCCAGATAGCGCTCTGCGGCGTGGGGGCCCAGCGCCCCGAGGATGACGGGATCGGCCTCCAGGGCACTGAGGGCCTCGCCCAGGCTCGTGGGGAGCTTTTCGACACCCCGCGCGCCGCGTTGCTCCGCGCTGAGCTGATACAGGTTTTCCTCCACGGGCTCGGCGGGGGTGAGGTTGCGTGTGATGCCGTCCAGCCCGGCTTCCAGAATGGCTGCGAAGGCAAGATATGGATTGCAGGCGGGATCCGGGCTGCGCAGTTCCACACGGGTGGCCTGGCCGCGTGTGGCGGGCACGCGGATGAGCGGGCTGCGGTTGCGCAGCGCCCACGCGTTGTACACGGGGGCTTCAAATCCGGACACCAGACGCTTGTACGAGTTGATGACGGGATTGGTCAGCGCGGACAGCGCCGGCGCGTGGGCCATCAGCCCCGCAATGAAGGCGTAGGCCTGTTTGGACAGCCCCAGCGGATCCGAAGGGTCGGCGAACAGGTTCCGGTCACCGGCGGACAGGGACAGGTTCGCGTGCAGGCCGCTGCCGGCCATGTCGGCGATGGGCTTGGGCATGAAGCTGGCGGCCAGGCCATGGCGCTTGGCGATGGTTTTGACCACCAGCTTGAAGGTCATCAGGTTGTCCGCCGTCCGCAAGGCGTCATCATACCGGATGTCGATTTCATGCTGTCCGTTGGCCACCTCATGGTGGGAGGCCTCCACGGAAAATCCGAGCTCCTCCAGGGTGAGGCAGATGTCCCGGCGCGCGTCCTCCCCCAAATCCATGGGCCCGAGATCGAAGTACCCGCCCTCGTCATGCGTGGTGGTGGTGGGTTTTCCATCCTTGTCGGTATGGAAGAGAAAGAACTCGCATTCCGGCCCCACCTTCATGGAAAATCCCATGTCGGCGGCGTGGGCGAGCGCGCGGCGCAGAATTTGCCGGGGATCTCCCGGGAAGGGTCTGCCGTCCGGGCCATGCACATCGCAGATGAGCCGGGCGACACGTCCGCTTTGCGGCCGCCATGGGAAAATCGCGAAGGTGTTGAGATCGGGATGGAGGAACATGTCTGATTCCTCCACCCGCGCGAAGCCGTCAATCGAGGAACCGTCAAACATGCACTGGTTGTCCAGTGCGGTTTCCAGATGATCCACGGTGATGGCGATGTTTTTGAGCGCACCGAACAGGTCGGTGAACTGCAGGCGGATAAACTTCACATCGTTTTCCCGGGCGATCCGAAGGACTTCCTGGCGCGTCATTGCGTTCATGGGCAGCTTCCTTTCCTGGGGGAATTTTCAGAAAAAAAACGGCGCTCCGGAAGCACATCCAGACCTGCATGCAGGAGGTATGCCATCCGGAACGCCGTTGTTCCGACCCGAATTTGCAAGAATGAAAAGAACAACTTGCAAACATTTGTCCTCATTATACCATAATGTCTTTTCTCTGCAAGGCTTTTGCGTAAAAAACATCATTTTTGACAGGTCATAATGAAAAATATGCAAAACAAAGAGAAAGCGTTCCCTGCCGGGGCCCCTCGGGACCGGTACTGTTAAGACTTTCACGAAACTTGATTGCCGGCAGGTCTGTGATAAAATAGCAGAGGCTGTCCATCGCGGACGGCATATCCGCATGTCCGTGCCATGTGCCAAGGAACCGAAGTCCCGCCGAAACCGGTGTCCGAACCGAGGAACGGAAGGCATGGCGCAACCATACAGCATCAATCCGAATATCCGGCGCCCCGCAGTCACACGCCAATCGCCGGTGTGTCGCCACGCGGGCATTTGCCTGTCGGCAATGCGCCGGCGGCGCGTGAGCGCGCGTCCGCATCAGTGAGGAGGCACCCCATGATCAAACGGATCAGGCACATTCCCGGCATCCATCCGGCTGGCCGGAAGGGAACCGAGAATTGTGCCACGGAGCCTGTCCCGATTCCGGAGCAGGTTTTCATTCCCATGGTACAGCACATCGGCGCGGCTTGTCTGCCAACCGTCAAAAAGGGAGACACGGTCCTGGTGGGCCAGGTCATCGGCGATTCCGACGCCTACGTCTGCGCGCCGGTTCATGCAAGTGTTTCCGGAACGGTCACGGCGGTGGAGTCCATGCTGTGCTTCGGCAACCGCCAGGTCATGACGGTGGTCATCAAACCCGATGGGGAACAGACACTCCTGCCGGATCTTGCGCCCCCGGTGGTCGATTCCAAAGAATCGTTCCTCAAGGCGGTCCGCGCGTCCGGCCTCACGGGTCTTGGCGGCGCCGGCTTCCCCGCCCACGTCAAGCTCAACCCGCCCAAGGGCGTGCAGCCCGATGTGCTGGTCATCAACGGGGCGGAGTGCGAACCCTACATCACCTCCGATTACCGGGAGTGCCTGGAGCAGACCGACCGCATCATCCGGGGCATCCGGTCCGTCATGAAATGGACGGGCGTGGAGAAAACAATCATCGGCATCGAGGACAACAAGCCCGAAGCCATCCGGGTGCTGCGGGAAGCCTGTGACAAAGACAGCCGCATCGAGGTGCGGGCGCTCAAGAGCCAGTATCCCCAGGGCGCCGAGCGTGTGTTGATTCACACCGTGACGGGCCGCCGCGTGAAAACCGGCAAACTGCCCGCCGACGCGGGATGCCTGGTCATGAATGTCACCACGGTGTCGGTGCTGCAGCAGTATCTCGACACCGGCCTGCCGCTGATGAAAAAGCGCGTGACCGTGGACGGCCCGCTGGTGAAAACACCCGGCAACCGGGAGGTGCTCATCGGCACGCCGCTCAAGGCGGTTTTTGAGGCCTGCGGCGGCCTGACCGGGGAGCCGGAGAAGGTCCTCATGGGTGGTCCCATGATGGGCGTGTCCATGCACTCGGCGGACGTGCCCGTCATCAAGAACACCAACGCGCTGCTGGTGTTCGACCACGCGCTGGCGGCCATGCCGGAGGAAACGGCCTGCATCCGCTGCGGCCGGTGTGCGGCACATTGTCCCATGGGGCTCCAGCCGCTCGACATCAACCGGGTGGTGGTCAACCGCGCCTGGGAAGAGCTTCCGGCCTACCAGGTCATGGATTGCATCGAGTGCGGCAGCTGTGCCTATGTGTGCCCGGCGCGCCGGTTCCTGGTGCAATCCATCCGTCTGGCCAAGGATCATGTACGCAAGAATCCCCCCAAAACGGAGGTGAAAAAGGCATGAGCGGACAATTCACGGTAGCTGCCTCTCCCCATATCCGCGAAGGGTCCACCACCCGCCGCATCATGGCGGATGTGCTCATCGCCCTGTTGCCCGCCACCGTCGCATCGGTGGTGTTCTTCGGACTGCGGGCGCTGCTGGTCGTGGTGGCCTGCGTGGTTTCGGCGGTCGGCTGGGAATGGGCTTCCCGAAAGCTGATGCGCCGTCCCGACACCATCGGCGATCTCAGCGCGGCCGTCACCGGCCTGCTGCTGGCGCTGAACCTCACCGCGTCCATCCCGATCTGGATGGCCATCGTCGGCACCTTCATCGCCATCGTGGTCATCAAGCAGCTGTTCGGCGGCATCGGTCAAAACTTCATGAACCCGGCGCTGGGCGCGCGCGCCATCCTGGTGGTCGCCTATGGCCGCGCCATGACGGCCTGGGTCAATCCCGCCGGCGTGGACGCGGTGACCACCGCCACCCCGTTGGGCGTGCTCAAGGCCGGAACCGGAGATTTGCCCGGATATGCCGATCTGTTCTTCGGACGCATCGGCGGCTGTCTTGGAGAAACTTCCGGACTGGCCATCCTGCTGGGATTTGCCTGGCTGCTGCTTCGCAAAATCATCTCTTGGGAAATTCCGGTGCTGTTTGTGGGCACCACGGCCCTGCTGACCTGGATTCTGGGCCCGGCCGGTGCCTTCACCGGCGATCCGCTGTTCCACGTGCTGGCCGGCGGCCTGCTGCTCGGGGCTGTCTTCATGGCCACCGACTATTCCACCAGCCCGGTCTCCACAAAGGGAAAGTGGATTTACGCCATCGGCTGCGGGGTGCTCACCGCCATTTTCCGGCTGTTCACCACCATGCCCGAAGGGGTTTCCTTCGCCATCATTCTGATGAATGTCATGACCCCCTTGCTCGACCGGCTCACGGTTCCCGTATCGTTTGGAGGTGACAGGCGTGACTGAGGCAAAAACAATTCCCGGCGGCACGGCGAAACCCTCCGCCTCGTTTTTTCAGGACATTTTGAAACCCACCCTGGTCCTGTTTCTGGTTGGCTTGATTGTCACCGCCCTGCTGGCCTGGGTGTACGGCATCACCCGCCCCATCATCGAGGCGCGTGAGGCGGCGGATCTCGCGGCCTCGCTGTCCCGGGTGTTGCCGGCGGCGGAGACGTTCGAACCGGTGAAAACCGCGCAGACGCTTGCGACGCAAGGGTATGCCGTACCTTCCACCGTCACGGCCGTCTATCCGGGCTCCGCCGGCGGCCCGGCCGGATACGCGGTCGCCGTTTCTCCCAAGGGCTATGGCGGCACCATCTCCATGCTGGTGGGCGTTGGCCCCGACGGCGCGGTGACCGGTGTGACCATCCTGACCATGAATGAGACCCCGGGCCTTGGCACCAACGCGTCCAAGCCCGATTTCCTGTCCCAGTATGCGGGATTGTCCGTGGCGGACGCGCCGGCTGTCGTCAAGACACAAACCGGTCGAAAAGGCGATGTCCAGGCGCTGACAGGCGCGACGGTCACCTCCCGCGCGGTCACCGCGGGCATCGCGGACGCGCTGGCGATGGCACAGACACTCATTGAGAAGGAGGGCTGAGGCACATGGATCTCAAACGCATGAAGGAAGTCCTGACCGCCGGCCTGATCCGGGAAAACCCCATCATCCGGCTGCTGCTGGGCATGTGCCCCTCGCTCGCGGTCACCACCATGGCCAAGAACGGCCTGGGAATGGGCCTGGCGGCCACCGTGGTGCTCATCGGCTCCAATTTTGTCATTTCGCTGGTGCGCAAGTGGGTGCCCGACAAAGTCCGCATCCCCGTGTTCATCACCATCATCGCGGGCTTTGTCACCGTGGTGCAGCTGCTGATGGCGGGCTTTTTGCCCGACCTGAACCGCCAGCTGGGCATTTTCATCCCGCTTATCGTGGTCAACTGCATCATCCTGGCCCGCGCGGAAATGTTTGCGAGCAAGAATGGCCCGCTGCTGTCCGTGATCGATGCCATCGGCATGGGCGCGGGGTTCACCGGCGCGCTGTTCATCATCGGTTCGGTGCGCGAGCTCATCGGTGCCGGCACCTGGATGGGACTGACCGTGACGGCTGATCTGTTCGATCCCGCCGCCATCATGATTCTGCCACCTGGCGGCTTTCTGGTGATGGGTGTGCTGATTGCGGCAGTGAACAAGCTGTCCGTGCTCCGTACCGGACGCATGGCAGTCCCGGAGAAGACCAATGCCGACTGCCGTGGCGGATGTGACCAGGGCTGCGCGGGCTGTGCCATGAGTGGTGGCGACAAAGGAGGCAAGGCATGAAGGAACTGCTGTCCATCATGATTGGCGCGCTGTTCATCGAGAACTTCGTGCTGTCGAAATTTCTGGGTATCTGCCCGTTCCTCGGGGTCTCAAAAAAGCGTGAAACCGCGCTGGGCATGAGCGGTGCCGTGGTGTTCGTCATGGTGCTGGCCTCCGCGGCCACCTGGGCGGTCAACACCTGGCTGCTCAAGCCGTTCGGGCTTGAATACCTGCAGACCATCGCGTTCATCCTGGTGATTGCCGCGCTGGTGCAGTTTGTGGAAACCTTCCTCAAGAAGATGGTGCCGCCGCTGTACAAGTCGCTTGGCATCTTCCTTCCCCTGATCACCACAAACTGCGCCGTGCTGGGCTCCGCACTGCTGAATGTGGAGCGCGGCTACACCTTTTTGCAGGCGGTGCTGTTCGGCTTTTCCGCCGGCCTGGGCTTCACCATGGCCCTGCTGCTGTTTTCCGGCATCCGGGAAAAGCTCGAGACCTGTGACATACCGGAGTCCTTCAAGGGCATGCCCATTTCCCTGATTGCCGGCGCGCTGGTGTCGGTGGCGTTCTTCGGATTTGCCGGCCTGGTGCTGCCGGGTTGATTTGTGTTGAAAAAACGGCGGATTGCCGATTTTTGCCGGCCTGGTGCTGCCGGGCAGACTTGTGTTGAAAAAAACGGCGGGTTGCCGATTTTTGCCGGTGTACGACGGCTGGACGACCTGGGTCGTCGGGAGGAGACATTCAAATGGAAATCTTGATTCCAATCGCGGTCATCGCGGGGTTGGCATTGTTGCTGGGCGTCGGGCTGTCCATCGCGTCCAAGGTCTTTCACGTGGCCCGTGATCCGCGCATCGACACGGTGCGCGAGGCGCTGCCCGGCGCGAATTGCGGTGCCTGCGGCTATTCTGGCTGTGACGGCTACGCCGAGGCCATCGCCACGGGAGAAGCCGGCATCACCCTGTGCCCGGTCGGCGGCGCGCCGCTGGTGGTGTCCCTCGGGGGTATCATGGGCATCGAAGCCGAGGAAACCGTGGGAAACCAGGCCGTGGTGTTGTGCCAAGGTGACTGGAAAACGGTGGACAAGAAATACAAGTACGAAGGCATCCAGGATTGCGCGTCGGCGGCGGCGTTGCTCGGCGGCATGTCCGCTTGCATCTTCGGCTGCCTGGGGCTGGGCTCCTGCCAGCGGGTCTGCAAATTTGACGCCATCGAGGTGAAGGATGGCCTGGCGCGCATCCTGCCCGACAAATGCACGGGCTGCGGCGCCTGTGTGGCGGAATGTCCCAAGGGCATCATCAAGATGCTGCCGGTCAACACCGAGCACACGGTGCTGTGCTCCAACCACGAGCGCGGCGCGGTGTCCCGCAAGAATTGCAAAACCGCCTGCATCGCGTGCGGCCTGTGTGTCCGGAACTGTCCGGTCAATGCCATCAAGATGGAAAACAGCCTGGCGGTCATCGACCCCGCCCTGTGCATCGACTGCGGCAAATGCGCCGAAGTCTGCCCGCAGCACACCATCCTGGCGGTGCAGGGCGGCCGGTTGCGCGACAAGGGCGCGTAAGGTCACTGAAAATCCATCCGGTTGGCGGTGACGTCGTGACGGACCAGCGTGGTTTGTGTGCGTACCGGCTGAAAAAGTGTGAGGGAGCCCATTGTGGGCTCCCTTGTCGCGTCCGGGGAGATATCGGTGTTTGAACGTTTGGAGCCATTTTCTGGGGGGGCGTTCACGCGGAGGGTGCCATTCACGCGGAGGGCTCCGCCACTGCCAGCGGTACCCGCATCCCCGGGGTCAGACCCCGGGTGAGGTTGCGGGACGCCGGCAGCTCGATCACCGAGTGGGCGCCTTTTCCGCCAAAGGCCATGCCCCAGGGCTTCACGCCGGTCCGGATGGAGACAATGGTGCCCCGGCGATCCAGAAACACCACGTCCAGCGCGAAACGCATGAACATCATGTGAATGGCGTCGCAGGGAGAAATCCACAGGCCCCAATCCCCCTCGCGGCGCCCCATCAGGCCGGCAAAACGCGACCAGAAGGTGCCGGCGCGACGGATGGAAAAGGGCGCCTGCCCGGGCACCAGCAAGACAAGCGGATCGCTGCCGTGAAGCAGCTCGGACAGCGGGGCGTCATCCTTGTGAGCCATGGGTCCTCCTCCCGTGATTCTCCAATGGGGTGTCATCACGCCCGATGCCTGGTTTGCGCCGGCATCATGGAACCATTCTATATCAGACTCACAGGGAAGGTTAATCTTTTTCTAATGTCTTTCACACAGCCCTCTCAAAGTTCGGCGATAGACTCGGTATCGAAGACGGAAAGGGGACTGTGAGTGATGAACGTCATGGAAAAAACGACTGTGAGGACAGAAACAGACATCATCTCCGACATTCTTGCCGGAGATCGTGAGCAATACGCCCTGCTGGTCAAGCAGTACGAGCGGCTGGTGTTTTCCATCGCCCTGCGCAGCCTTCGGGACCGCGCGCTGGCCGAGGACGCCACGCAGGACACTTTCATCAAGGCGTACTTGCATCTCGGGGCCTACAATCCCCAGTATCGCTTTTCCACCTGGATTTCCCGCATTTGCCAGAACACCTGTACCGACGTGCACAGGCGTCAGCGGGAGACCGCGAGCATGGAGGAGGCCGAGTGGATGCGCGATCCCGGCCCCTCTCCGGAAGAGCTGACCCTTGACCGGGAGCAGGCCCGCATGCTGCAGGCCCATGTGTCCTCGCTCGAGGACATGTACCGCGAACCCCTGATGCTCTATCATGCCAAGGGGATGAAGTACGAGGAGATTGCGCAACTGCTCGACATTCCGATGAGCATGGTGAAGAACCGGATTTTCCGTGCGCGTCGCATGCTGCGGACAAGGATTGAAAACATGGCCGTTTAGTGCGCCGTCCCACAGACAATTGTCCATTGCCATGCGTACCCTGGTTACAAAAGGGAACCGGGAGGACGGAAACGCATGACGCAATGTGTCTGTGAGCGTGATTATATGGAGTATGTCGAGGGGCGGTTGTCCCCGTCGCGGCTGATGCAGCTGCGGCTGCACGCGATGGGCTGTCCCGCGTGCCGGGCGGATTTGGCCGGCTGGCCTGTGCTCCGGCGGATGGTGCGGCGCGCGGAGCGGCAGGGCGCCGGACGCAAGGTGGGGATGTCCGAAACCGTCATGGCCCGGATTCGCCGGCTGGAAACCTCCCACTGACAGGCGCCCGCCAAACCCGCGTCGCGCAAAAACATCGCTTTGCATTGCCTGCCTTCCTGTTGTATAATCATGTGGTACGTCAATGTGTCAACAAGCAGGGGGAATGCAACATGGTATCCAAGGAAGTCACCATCAGCAGCAAGTCCGGTCTCGAATCCAAGATGGCGGCCCGCCTCATTCAAAAGGCCTCCGCCTATGACGCGAA
>JAEWSN010000120.1 GCA_023459915.1 Bacillota bacterium | reverse complement strand
CTCCGGAGGGCGGAAGCCGCTTTTCCCGTCATGTCCCCGCCATTGATGATCAGCATGCTTTGCCAGCCCGAGCATTCCAGCGCGACATAGCCGCCGGTGATGGCACCGGGACCATTCACCGTCAGCTTTCCCTGGACACGGATGGGCACGCCGTCGTATTCGTTTGCCCGGTTCACATAGTAATGCTCCAGTTTGAATCCATTCAATTCCAGCGTATGGGCGGCTTGCGAAGTGTCGATGAAAGTCTCTCCGACGCCGCTGGGAACCCTGATGTTGGCACCCAGGCGCACATGGCTGCCAGCCGGATTCTCGAGGGCCTGCTTGAGCGCCTTTGCGGTTGTGACGGTTACGACTTCCGCGGCCGCGGAGGCGGCGGTGACGTCCGGACCCGCCCCGGCAGACGCTGTTGTAGCGGACAGGCTGACAGGCGTCAGCAGGGAGATCAGCAGAACGGGGATGAGAAATTTGGCCAGATGAACGCGGTGTGTTGTGCCCATGACGATCCTCCTGTCGGGACGGTGTGTTCCTGTCCCATTCTTACCACTTTCATGGTACACTGATAACATCCCTGCGCGGATTGCCGCCTTTCGGTGCTCCGTACAGGGGGGTTCGGGTTTTTGCCGCCGACATGGCTGCCGCTGTGCCGGCGTTTTGGCGCCACCTGTCCGCGTCCCGCGACAGCGCGTTTGCGTGCCGGGAGAGGTGGTGGCGTATTTGCGCCGGGCGGGGCAGCGGGTGCGGTCCGTGCCGACCGATCTGAACAGGGGAGAGAAAATGCTGCTGAAAATCACGAATGGATATGTGTCCTTCGGCGCGGAGACCATTCTTTCCGGGATCGACTTCACCATCAACAAGGGGGACAAAATCGCGCTGGTCGGCCGCAACGGGAGCGGCAAGACCACGCTGCTCAAGCTGCTGGTGGGCGAATACGAACTGACCCGTTTCGACGATCAGGCTTCAGACATGACGGTGGTGCGCAACACCTCCATCGGCTATCTGCAACAGGTCACCTTTGACGATGAAACCATCACACTGGAGCAGGAGGTCCGCAAGGCGTATCAGGAGCTGCTGGACATGGAAGCCCGCATCGAGGTGCTGATCCGGGAGATGGAGAAGGATCACAGCCCGGAGAACATCAAGCGGTGTACCGATTTGCAGGAACGGTTCCAGCTCATGGACGGGTACAGCTACAAAAAGGAGTACGAGGCGGCCATCCGCCAGTTTGGGTTCACGCCGGAAGAGAAAAGCCGGCCGCTCTCCACCTTTTCCGGCGGGCAACGCACCAAGATTGCCTTCATCCGCCTCATCCTGAGCAAGCCGGACATCCTGCTGCTCGACGAGCCCACCAACCATCTGGACATCCAGGCCATCGAGTGGCTCGAGGGGTATCTGCGCGGCTACCGCAACGCGGTGGTCATAGTGTCCCATGACCGCGAATTTCTGGATCACATCGTGGATCAGGTTTACGAGGTCGAGTATGGCCGAACCACCCGGTATGCCGGGAATTATTCGGCGTTTGCCGGGAAGAAGCGGCTCAACTGGGAGATGCAGCGCAAGCGGCACATTGAGCAGCAGCGTGAGATTGCCCATCTCAGCGGCATCGTGGAGCGCTTCCGCTACAAGGCCACCAAGGCGGCCATGGCGCAGTCCAAGCTCAAGCAGCTTGAGCGCATGGAGCTGGTGGAGGATCCGGACAAGGCGGACACCCGCAGCTTCCACGCCGATTTTGAGCCGGACATGCAGAGCGTGCAGCTGGTGCTGTCGGTCAACCAACTGGCCATCGGGTACGACAAACCGCTGTCCACCGTGTCCTTCCAGGTGCAGCGCGGGGAGCGCGTGGGAATACTGGGCGGAAACGGTCTTGGGAAATCCACCCTGCTCAAGACCTTGATGGGACAGCTGCCGCCGCTGGGTGGTTCGTTTGTGGTCGGCGACAAGGTGAAAATCGGATATTTCGACCAGCAAATGGCCCTGTATGAAAGCGACAAGACGGTCATCGACGAGTATTGGGACGAGTTCCCCACCCTGACCCAGACCGAGGTCCGGTCCGCGCTCGGGGCCTTCCTGTTCAGCCAGGAGGATGTGTTCAAGCCGGTGAATGTGCTTTCCGGGGGGGAGAAGGTGCGGCTGGCCCTGTGCAAGCTGCTGCGGTACCGGCCCAACTTCCTGATTCTGGACGAACCGACCAACCACATGGACATCATCTCCAAGGAAACACTGGAGAAAATGCTCAAGGGGTATTCCGGCACCTTGCTGTTCGTGTCGCACGACCGGTATTTCATCCGGCAGGTGGCCACCTCGGTGCTGGTGTTCGAAAATGGCGGGACGGAGTTCTTCCGGTTCGGTTACGAGGAGTATTTGGAGCAGACGGCGCGCCGCGCGGCGGCCGCGGCGCAGGCCGGGCAGGACAGCGGGGAGCGCCGGGAGAAGCGCCGGTACACCACCCCCGGCAAGGAACGCGCCCGCTGGGAAGCCCGCGTGAAGAAGGTGGAGGAACAACAGGCCGACTGTGACGCCCAAACGGAGGCCATCCATGCCCGGATGCAGTCCGAGGAGGTCATGTCCGACTATGTGCGCCTCACCGAACTGCAGGAGGCGCTGGCCGAAGTGGAGGCGCGGCATTTGGAGGCTCTGGAGGCCTGGGACGCGCTGCAGAACGAGGATTTCGACACCGCCTGAACCAATTCCAGCAAGTTTTTACTCCGGCCGTTGAATCCCTAAAACAATTTCATCCTGAATCAGTCTCTCACAACGGCCGGAGTTATGACCGTTTCGGATATTTTGACGCCACCGCAATATCATTCTGCGGGTTGTGGTCAACACAACCGCATGTTGGAGGTTTCGATGGAAACCAAGGCACAGGTCTACAAACGCAACTATCTGCTGCTGCTGCTCGAGGGTGCCTTTTTCATGGGCGGCCTGGGCTTTTTCAGCGCGAACACGGTCATTCCGATATTCATCAACCACATGACCGGCAACAAGCTGCTGGTGGGCGTGACCATCAGTGTGGGAGCGTTCCTGACCTATGTGGGACGCATCGCCATCGGCCCGTTCGTGAGCCATCTGAAAAACCACGCGCGGTACACCACGATGGTGATGTCGCTGACCCGGCCGGTCACCCTGCTGCCCGGTATTTTTCTGCTGCTGGGATTTCAGACGCCCGCACTGATTGCGCTGATGTTCGCCTACTGGTTCCTGTGGCTGGCGGATGGGCTGGTGGTGCCCACCTGGTCCGAGGTGATGGCCACCACGGTCGACGAACACTGCCATGGCCGGTTGCTGGGTTCGCAGCAGCTCATCGGCGGGTTCCTGTCCATCGGGGCCGGGGTGCTCATCAACCGGTTTCTCGCGGCGCCGGCACTGGATCTGACCCGCGCGTTCGCCTTTGTGTTCATCATCGGCGGCGTGCTGATGGTGCTTTCCTGCCTGATGATGGCGTTGGCGGAGGGGGCGCCGCACGAGCCGGAAAAGGGTCGTGTGGATGTGGCGGGATACTATAAAAAACTGCCGCGTTATTTCGTGGAGGAAAAGGACAACAGCCGGGTGCTGATATTGCAGCTGATCATGACCATGGGCCTGATGTGCCTGCCTTTCGTGATCCTGTTTGCGGGAGAACACACCGGGCTGACCGCCAATATTTCAGCCACCCTCGTGTTGGTGCAGACCATCGGCATGCCCATCGGCGGGTGGATGTGGGGACAAATCTGCGATCGCGTTTCGGTCACCGCCGGGTTGAAGCTGGCAGCGGCAAACGTGGTGCTGGTGGCCGCGCTGCCGCTGCTGGTGATGCTGCTGGCCGGGAGCAGCCCGCTGCTGCTCTCCGGACTGATGGTGCTGACAATGCTGCTGG
Organism: Bacillota bacterium; assembly: GCA_023459915.1. Lineage (GTDB taxonomy): Bacteria > Bacillota > Clostridia > DSM-8532 > DSM-8532 > JAEWSN01. The sequence goes on along the minus strand of JAEWSN010000120.1, from coordinate 689 downwards.
GCGGCATCAGCGGCGGCATCTGGACCATGAGCTTCCTGTACACGGTGCAGTCGGTGCGGCCGGTGTCCCGCCCGGCCTGCATGGTGCTGGCCAGCGTGGTGGGCCTCCCGGCTTCCTTCTCCAGCACGCTGGCCGGATTTATCACCCAGCGCTTTGGCTACGCGCCGTTATTCCTGATTTGTGTTGTGCTGGCGACTGTCGCGCTCGTGCTGTCCTTCACAGTTCGGCCGGTTTCTGTGGTGGTGGCGGAAAGGGAGCAGGCGGAGCGGGAAGCCACCGCCATTTCAGCCCCCGCATCATAACGGGATACTTCGACTGTTCGAAACAGCCATCCGGTTCATGTTGTCTTGATTTGCACTTCCGCTTTGTAGTCCTTGTCGAAGGACTCTTTTTCCCATGAGATGATCACGTCAGTTTCCCAGCGGTAGCAGGGTGTCTCAGCCTGCTTTTCATAGCCGATGCGGCTGTAGAAGGTCTGATCGCCGCCCAGCATGCCTGTACATGTGGGGAACAGTTTCATGACCCGGTTGGACAGCTCATGCAGCAGGATGGTGCCCAACCCTTTTCGGCGCTCCCACCAGACGACCGCCAGCGGCTCAAGCTCGCAATAAGGCATTTTCTCGTCGTGCCAGATGAGGGCAAAGGCAACGGGCATTCCCTGGGGATCGAGCACGCACAGGTCCAACTCG
>JAEWSN010000119.1 GCA_023459915.1 Bacillota bacterium | reverse complement strand
GCGGTAATGCTCGTTCTGTTTTGAAAAAGACGCAAATGGACCCAAAAAGAGTGAAGAGCTATTTTGGTTCGAAATTTACGAAGTATGCTGGTGCCTCGTCTGATGTTTAATCGGCGGAACAATAATAAGCTGCACATGTCTTACGGTCTGAAGAGATTGTACGGGTACCAGAATCTGGTCTGAAATAATTGCCGCTTCCGGGGTTCAATGAACCCGATCCGTTTGTGGTAGTATACGTAAAGGTACCACTAGCCCCGGAAATACTATGAATCGTAGAATCAAGGTATAGGAGAGCATTAGGTGCTGTGCATGTTTGACGTATATCTTGGTCAACAACATATCTGGGTGTAACCACTTTTTAAAAAAGTGTTTTTTCAACAGCGTTTGTTTCAATTACACCAAGTTGAATAACAGGAGGACAACCCTTTGTCCCTGCTGGAACAGGATACTCTTGATCCGCTACAGGAAAGACCTCGTTGCTTGAAGGAATTATGTTCTCATAAGTTGAATCCGCGTTGAGTTCATAATGAGATGGTACAGCAGTTGCATTAATGAACCCATTTCTAATTTCATTTTCGAAATCCTGTAAACTCATACCTTTTTCTTTGATATTTTTTAGAACTGTATCGATTTGGCCTCTGTCAACCTGCATTTGTGCGTTTAACTCTTTGTTTACCTGATCTATGATTGCTTGACATTCAGAAAATGGATTTTGACTTGCCACAACAGGGGCTGCTGCAAAAGATAGAGATAGGTTGACTAGAAAAATCGAACACAGAACAAATCCAATAAGATTTTTCATGAAAAAACGTCCCCCCATAATCTTTTAGCAATTCCATATATAAACTATCCCACAAGACTATAGTCGTCAAGATTATTTAGTTCAATCTGGAATATTTCCCTTAAACAATTGGTAACAACTGCATTTATGGAAAAACGATATGTAATCCATTTACTCCATTTCCGCAAATTATTAGTTGCACGTGCCAGTTACAATTTACGAACCTTCTATGCTTGATTGCAGTGTAAGAACTCAAAATTGTTCCTTGAAAACCGCATAAATAGTAGCAATTGATCATAAAGCATGGTATAATGATTATGTAAACCATTGGCGACAAGCGTAGCGAGGTGTACCATGTTTCGTGAGCATGATGACCATTTCCAACCTTCGTTCTTCGATGTAGACAATCTCATGACGGAGCGCAGCAAGAAACGTCTGGAGAAGTCTTGGGCGGTACCATTCTATCGAGATGTGTTCTGTAACATTGATGAATCCAAGTTTAGGCCATTGTTCAGTCACACAGGAGCACCCAGCACACCAGTCAATATCCTGGTTTCACTCGAACTCTTCAAATATATGTTCGGCTGGTCGGATGACCAGTTGATGGATGAGTATGATTTCAACTATCTCGTCAACCACGCCGTGGGAAACCGTCAAATCGGACTGCGACCCATTGCGGAGAAAACGCTTTACAATTACAGGGCCCGCGTTTTCCAATACCTTGCGCATCATCCCGAGGAAGAAGGTCCTGTTGAAAACCTTGGCGATCTCGAACGTTTACGCCTACTGATCGATCATCTTCCGGATGAAGGTCTGCTCACCATGCTTCAAAAGAAACGGTCGAAAGGCCGGGATGACTATCCGGTTGTTGCCATGTGGCATGCTGTGCTTGCGGGTGTCGTTTTTCAACACGCCTCGGCAAGCTCATTGGTGCGCGAATTGTCTCGAAATGCACAATTACGCTTCATATGCGGATTCAAGCTGCATCTGGTCGTTGATGCAACATACGAATTGCCGGTTGCATGGAGTGTCACCAAAGCCAATGTGTCAGACAATACAGAAGGAAAAGATTTGGTCAGTGAGATGATGCGGGATAAAGAGTGGCTTAGTGGTGCGGCTGAGTACCTGATGCCAAACGGGATGTCCTTAAAAAGCTGTGCCCCCAGAAAGCAAAGGGGGTTCCGTGTCATTGTTCAAAAGACTGCACGGTCAAATCCGGTTTTCGAATCAAGCGTTCATTTGATGAACGGATCTTCACTCCGGTTGACAGGACCAGTCATAAATGGGAGCGCCTCTACAACATGCGTTCCAGTGTGGAACGGGTCAACAGCCGATTGGATCGCGGGTACGGTTTTGAGGTTCATCCCATCCGAGGCATCAGGTAGATGACGATGCGATGTAGTCTGGCGTTGTTGGTCATGCTGGGGATGGCGTATGGATATCTTGAGGAAAAGAAACCCGAGAAAATACGCAAGCTCGTAGGTTGAAAACCAAGAAACAATCCACAAGTAAGAAGCATGTAACCGGCAACCGGCGTTGCAGATTGCGGAGACAAAAGCACGGTTGGGTGGTATCAAAAAGATGGGGTTGCATGCCCGTGCGCACAGGTGTTATTGCGGTGGCGGTGGAATATCCGGAACGGTCATAACTCCGGCCGTTGAGAGAGCGTGATTCAGGATGGAATTGATTGAGATATTGAACGGCCGGAGTGATATCTCCGGAAGGAGTGGTTTCATGAAAAGCAGAAGAAAGTGGACCCGTTGGCTCCCGTTTCTGGTGGGCGGGGTCTTTTTATTTGCGGGTTGCGGGGGGCAGGATGTGCCGGAGCATGAGGTCCAGATGGCCAGACCTGTGGTGGTGCGTGCCCTGCAGGAGGAAACCCGTGACGAAACCCTTGATTATCTGGGGATTGTCAGTACGGAAAGCACCGTGAAGGCCGGTTTCAAGACAGGCGGCAAAATCGCGCGTATCGGCGTCTCCAAGGGAGATGTCGTGACCGCGGGCATGGAGCTGGCCGCGCTGGACACCACGGAGCTGCAGCTTGGCGTGGACGCCGCCGAGGCGCAGTTGGCTGCCGCGCGCGCCCAGTACCAGAAAGCGGTGAACGGAGCGGAACCCGAGGATGTGGAGAATGCCCGGCTGAATGTTTCCAAGGCACAGGATGCCAGGGACTACGCGGCCGATTTGCTCCAAAAGACGCAGGCGCTGTTCGCCGAAGGCGCGGCCGCCCAGGCGGAACTCGACCAGATTCAGCTGGAGCTGGATATCCGCGAGAATGAGCTCAAGCAGGCCAAGGCGCTGCTGGCACAGGTGCAGGGCGGGGCGAGAAACGAGGACGTGCGCGCGCTGTCTGCCCAGGTGGCCCAGGCGGAGGCACAGCTGGCGCTTCAAACCCGTGCGCTCACGGACGCCGTGCTGATCGCGGAGGCGGATGGCACCGTGCTTGAGGTGCTTCAGACCGAGGGAGAGCTGGTGGGCGCCGGCTACCCTGTCGTGGTGCTCGGCACCGATGTCCGAACCGTCACCACCGGCGTGACGGCGGCGGACTCCCGCGTCATTCTGCCCGGCATGAAGGTGCTGGTGGGTGCGGCCGAAACGCCGGGCGCCGTGCTGCGTGTTTCCGATGTGCCGGATCCCGCCACGCTGACCTATGAGGTGGAGATATCGGTGGATGCCCGGGCCGGGGGTGCGTCAACAGGGGCAGCCGCTGGAACGGAGACGGCACAAGACAAGCTGACGGCCGGCGAGGTGGTGGATGTCCGGTTTGTCACCGGCAAGGTGACCGGCATTTGGATTCCGCTGACGGCGGTCAGCGCGCAGGGAGACCGGCATGTGTTTCTGGCCCAGGGCGGCATTGCGTACCGGACGGCGGTCACCCTGAATGAAACCCACGGCATGCAGGTGCGCGTGGATGGCCTTTCGGCGGGGGATTTGCTGATTCTCGAAGGCGCGCACCGCCTCACGGAGGGTGACCTGCTGGATGTGACCCAAGAGGAGGCGGCACCATGATCCGATCCATCACTGCCATCATCCGGGGCAGAAAGACCACGGTGTTTCTCATGGTGGTCGCGCTCATCCTCGGGGTCTACAACTATGCCGTGATGCCGAGGCAGGAAACGCCGGACATCACGGCGCCCTACGCGCGCATCACCGCTGTTTGGCCGGGCGCCTCTCCGGAGGAGATGACCAGCCGGATCACGGAAAAACTGGAGGATATGGTCGCCGAACTGCCCGGCTTCACCTCCGTGCTCTCCTACAGCCGCAACAGCGCGGCAATCGTGGTTGTGAAGCTCGAGGCCGATGCCGATTACGAAAAGGCATGGGACGCGTTGCGCACCAAGGCGGACACGCTCACCAAGGAACTGCCCGACCAGATGCAGCCGCTGGACATCAACACCAACCTGACGGATACCGCAGGGATCATCATTGCCATGAGCGGGGAGGGATACAGCTATGATGAGCTCTCCGACCTGGCGGAGGAGCTGGGCCGTGAGCTTGGCCGTGTGGACGGTGTGGCCAGGTTCGAGATTACAGGCCGGCAGGAGCGGGTCATCCGGGTGCGGATGGACACCGGCAAGCTCAACCGGCTGGGACTGTCGCTCTCCGACGTCGCGCAGGTCATCGGGGCCCGGAACGCCATCCTGCCGCTTGGCAGCCTGAACAACGGCGAAGAGGTCATCGGCGTTTCCCCCGTGGGGGATCTGGAATCCCTGGAGGATTTGGAGAATCTCATCCTGACGGTGTCGCCCGAGAACGGCAGCATGTTGCGGCTCAAGGATGTGGCACAGGTTTACGAGGATTACGCGGACGAGAATGTGCGGGTGAAGCAGAACGGCCGCAATGCCGTGTTGCTGACCGGGTATTTCAAGTCCGACGAGAATGTGGTGGCCATCGGACGGGAGGTGTCGGCGGTTGTCGATGCCTACCGTCGTGAACTGCCCTCCAGTTTGTATTTTGATGAGGTGCTGTATCAGCCGGACACCGTGCAGCAGGCAGTCAACAGTTTCATCATCAACCTGCTTGAGGCGCTGGTGCTCATCATCATCACGGTATTCCTTGGCATGGGGGTGCGCAACGCGCTGATCACCTCGCTTTCCATTCCCCTGTCCATCGCGCTGACCTTTTCGGCGATGGCCATGCTGAACATCCAGATTCACCAGATTTCCATCGCGGGGCTCATCATCGCGCTGGGCATGCTGGTGGACAATGCGGTGGTGGTCAACGATGCCATCCAGGTGCGGATCGATTCCGGTGAGGCCAGGCTGGATGCCTGCCGCAATGGTGTGAAGGAAGTCTATGTGCCCGTGCTCACCTCCACGCTGACCACGGTGGGCGCGTATTTTCCGTTGCTGCTGTTGGGCGGGGTGGCCGGCGACTATGTGCGCAGCATTCCGGCGGTGGTCATCATCAGCCTGTCCGCCTCGTACATCGCGGCCGTGTTCGGACTGCCGGTCTTTGCCTATCTGTTTCTCAAGCCCACAAGGGAACGGCCCCATGCCCATCGCATTCGGGAAATCTTTGTACGTCTGCTCCGCCAGGCATTCCGCCGCCGCGGTGTGACGCTGCTGATGGCCGTGCTGGTTTTCTTTGGCGCGCTGGGGCTGGCAACCACCCTTGGCTTGCGGTTTTTCCCCATGGCGGACACGGACATGATATATCTGAATGTCACCGCCGACAACGCCATTCATCTCGACGAAACCGAAGCCGTAATCCAGGACATCGAGGAGATATTGTCGCAGCAACCCGAGGTGGTGGGCTACACCTCCGCCATCGGGGACGGCCTGCCCCGCTTCTACGCCACGCTGGCCCCGGCCAACGCGGCCAAGGATTATGCCCAGGTCATGGTCAAGCTCAACCTGGACAAGGGCGACCGCTTCAAGACCAACACCTGGTTCGTAAGCCATCTGCAGCAGGCGTTTGACGCCGGCATTCCCAACGCGCGCGTCACCGTCAAGGAGCTTGAGCAGGGCGATCCCACCGGTGCGCCAATCACCGTGAAGCTGACGGGCGACAACATGGAAACCCTTGCCGGCGCCACGGCAACGGTGCGTGCGGCGTTGGCGGACATGCCCGGCACGGTGAATGTCGAGGACAACCTCAGCGCGGACATCCTGGAATTCGAGCTGGCCATCGACGCGGTGCGCGCCACCATGCGGGGTCTGACCCTCTACGAGGTGCAGCAGGAGGCCGGCATCGCGCTGCGCGGCGCGCAGGCGTCGGTGTTCAAGGATGAGGACCGGGAGGTGCCGGTGCTCGTGGAAAGTGACATTGAGACCCGGGAACAGCTGGAGAACCTGGCCATCCGGTCGTCCGCCACCGGCAGCAAGGTGCTGCTCAAGGACATCGCGGACATCCATCTCACCACCAGCACACCGGTCATCAAGCGTGATGAGCGGGAGCTCTCGGTCTCCATCACCAGCGACGTGCTGCCGGGGTACAGCGCGGTGGAGCTGCAGAACCGGTTGGCGGAGGAGCTCGAGGCAACCGATCTGGGTGAGGTCGGCGTTTCGTATCTGGGCGAGCGGGAGAAGATCCTGGAGTATTTCGGCGACATGGGCATCCTCTCCATCTTCGCGTTGCTCATCATTTTCGCGATTCTGCTGGTGCAGTTCAACTCGTTCCGGCAGCCGTTCATCATTTTCGCCACCATTCCGCTGTCGCTCATCGGGTCCATCATCGGGCTGAAAATCTTTGGCCAGCCCCTTTCCTTTACAGCCATGCTGGGCATGGTGAGCCTTTTGGGCATGGTGGTCAACAACGCCATCGTGCTCATCGATTTCATCAATGCGGAGCTGCGCGAGGGCATCCACATCCAGGAGGCCTGTCTCATCGCCGTGGACAAGCGGTTCCGCCCCATCCTGCTCACCACGGTGACCACGGTCATCGGGCTGATTCCGCTGGTGGTGACCGGCGGCGAGCTTTTCCAGCCGCTGGCCATTGCGCTGATGTTCGGCCTGATGGTCTCCATGCTGCTCACGCTCATCATCATTCCCGTGACCTTCAGCGTGCTTGAGAAAAAACGGGAACCACGCGATTTGCCTGTTGACAGCCGCCAGGATTAGCGGTAGCATAGGGCCATAGCAAAACCGATGACGCAGACGAGTACATCTGTCAACCACTTCCCAGAGAGCCGCAGGCGGTGCAATTGCGGCAGGCAGGGACGGATGGAATGGACTGCCGAGGGTGGGACGAAACCGTTTTTCGGGAATAGTCACCAACGGGATCTTCACCCGTTACCAAGGAAGCGTGCATGCAGGTGCATGGAGAGAGTGGGTGATGTGGCCGCATTGGCGGACACAGACCAATTTGGGTGGTACCACAGGTTTTGACGCCTGTCCCTTGTGCACAAGGGGCAGGCGTTTTTGCATGCGTTTTCGGATGGAACGGGGATGCATGGGGAACCACACAACCTGCAACAGGACAGACCCGGCAAGAACTTGAGACGTCCCGAAGGGGAACAGACAAGAACATGAAGGAGGACAAAAACATGTTGAAGCAGGATGTGGATTTCGCCGTGTATCGCAAGACAACCCCGAACGCCGAAGGGTATTTCGGCACCTATGGCGGCGCGTATATTCCGCCGCAGCTCGTGGCGGAGTTCGAGCGGATTTCCACCGCATACCAGACCATCTGCCAGAGCTCAAAGTTCATCAGTGAGCTGCGGCGCATCCGCAAGGAGTTCCAGGGCCGTCCCACGCCGACCTATCATTGCGAACGGCTTTCGAACGCCATCGGAAACGTCCAGATTTACCTCAAGCGTGAGGATTTGAACCATACCGGCGCGCACAAGCTCAACCATTGCATGGGCGAAGCCCTGCTGGCCCAGTACCTGGGCAAGAAGAAGATCATTGCCGAGACCGGCGCCGGCCAGCATGGTGTGGCCCTGGCCACCGCGGCGGCCTTCTTCGGCATGGAGTGCGACATTTACATGGGCGAGGTGGACATCGCGAAGCAGGCACCGAACGTGGCCCGCATGAAGCTGCTGGGCGCCAGGGTCGTGCCTGTCTCCCATGGCCTGAAAACATTGAAGGAAGCGGTGGACGCCGCATTTGAAGCCTACATGGGCGAGTACGACACCGCCATGTACTGCATCGGCTCCGTGGTGGGCCCGCATCCGTTCCCGCTGATGGTGCGCGATTTCCAGACAGTGGTCGGCGTGGAAGCCCGCGCGCAGTTCCTGGAGATGACAGGCAACCTGCCGGATGCCCTGGTGGCCTGTGTGGGCGGCGGTTCCAACGCGGCCGGCATCTTCACGCCGTTCCTGGCGGATCCCGTGAAAATCTACGGTGTGGAGCCGCTCGGCGTCGGCACCAAAATCGGCGAGCACGCCGCGAGCATCACCTATGGCACCGAAGGCGTGATGCACGGCTTCAATTCCCTCATGCTGCAGAATGCGAAGGGAGAGCCCGAGCCTGTGTATTCCGTGGCCAGTGGCCTGGATTACCCTTCTGTGGGCCCGGAACACGCCTATCTGCACAAGCTCGGCCGTGTCAACTACAAGACCGCCACGGACGACGAGGCCATTGACGCGTTCTTCACCCTGTCCAGGATGGAAGGCATCATTCCCGCGCTTGAAAGCGCGCACGCCGTGGCCTATGCCATGAAGCTCGCCAAGGAGATGGGGACCGGCTCCATCCTGGTCAACTGCTCCGGCCGTGGCGACAAGGATCTGGATTTTGTGCTGGAACACTACGGGGATCGCCTGAACGCGTAATAGCCCGGGCAATCGCAACAGACATGAAAACGCCGTGGCCAATGGGTCACGGCGTTTTCTCATCTGCTTTCATGAATGCGCCAAGGGCATAGGTATTGCCGGCGTTCCAAAATATCCAGCCGTCGCCTTCCCGGATGTCGATGACCACGGCGTTGAGCTCCGTTGTGTCGAGGAGATCGAGGAAAGCGTCGAGATTGTTGCCGGCAGTCCAGCTGGTGAGGTACACCGCGCGGACATCCTGCCGCCCGCGTGGTGTGCGCGCCGCTTGCTGTGGTGGAGGGGCCACCGCCTTTTCCTGTTGGGCGGTGTCTTCGGAGGCATCCGCCGTCTCGGGAAGACCGGTGCCGTTGCCGGGAACCCCGTCTGTGAGTGCTTTCGGGGAGGCCTCAAGAGGCATGCTTTGGGCTGTATCCGCAGGTGCTGTGGAAACAGCGATGGGCTCCACCGGTTCGGGTATCCCGGAAGATGTCGCCACGGTGGCAGGAAGACTGGGGGAAGCAGGATTGGCAGGTCGTGACGCGCCGCACCCTCCCATAAGGACAAGAGAGACGAGGACCACGACAACAAGGGCTGTCGCCCACCCAATGGTCTTCGGCCTTTTTCCTGTCATGCCGGCGTTGCTCCTTGCGTTGCCATATGGCGGTTTGTGCGGTTTATCGTGTGCTTACTTGTGCGGCTGTTCCGGATCTTGTGTTTCCGAGTTTTGTGTTTCTGGTTCGCCTTTGGTGGGTTGCGTGGCTTTTGGCCGCGGAAAGACAACATCGAGCAGGAGCGAGGCAGCCAGCATCCCCAGCGCAACATACAGCAGCGGCCGGTTGGTGTCGATGGGACACACGCCTTCCGGCAGATTGCGATTGAGCAGCCAGGTGCGAATCAAGGCAAAAACACCGGTGGCCGCACCGGCATAAAACAGGAGTTGGGAGAGGCGGGGCGCCAACGCGCGTAACTTTTCCATTGATGACAAGCCTCCTTTTCCCCAGCATACATGAGATTGTCAGCGGGGAAAAGCGACGAAGTGACAAATGGAGTCCCCCGGATGGATTCAGGCCAACGTGCCGAACAGTTCGGCCAGATCCGATTCGGTGGGCACGCGCAGCGTGTTCGGCAGGTTCCGCACCTTCACGGTGATTGCCGCGAAGTCGCGGATTTCCTCCGCGGACAGGCGTATCTCCGATCCCAGCAGCATGTGCAGCACACGCGCCAGCGCGGGAATGTCGCGGAAGCCCATGGCATCCAGCGCTTCCTGCATGCGGTCCGGTGCCGCCTGGGCGACAAACTGCAGATACGGCGCCATCAAAAGGCCGTTGGCACGGCCGTGATCGACATTTCGGAAGATGGTCAGCGCGTAGCCCATGGCGTGCAGCGCCGTGGTGCCGGTATGGGTGATGACCATGCCGGCCAGGGTGGAACCAAGCATCAGCCGGTCGCGAAGGGCGGGGGTGGGACTTTCCGTCGTGAGCCGGCGCAGGGCGTCGCCGACGATGGCGAGGGATTCCCGGGCAATCGCGTCGCTCATCGGCTGGGACTTCACGCTCAGAAACCCTTCCAGTGCGTGGGACAGCGCATCGACGGCGGTGTTGTTGGTGACATCGGCCGGCAGCGAGTCCGTATAGCCGGCGTCACAATACGCCAGCTGTGGGAACAGTGCGGGTCCGGAAAGGTTGCGTTTCATCTTCAGGGCATGATCCGTCAGGATGGCATATGGCGTGACCTCGCTGCCCGTGCCCGAGGTGGTGGGAATGGCAACGATGGGCAACGGCGCGTTCGGCCAGGGCCCGGCGAACAGGTCGTCGTCTGTCAGCGCGTTCGTGGCCAGTACCGCGATGGCCTTGGCGGCATCGAGCGGAGAACCGCCGCCTATGCCGAGGATGACGTCCACGGATTCGAGTCGCGCCAGTTCTGCGGCCCGGCGTACGGTTTCAATGGAAGGATTGGGCTCCACCTCGTCGAAAAGCACCCAGGAAATCCCGATGGAGGTCAAGGCAGCCTCCACGTCCGCCAATGCACCGCAGCGACGCGCGGAGCTTTTGCCGGTCACCACCAGGGCGCGTTTCCCTAAATCTGCTATCAGTGCGCTTTCACGCAATAGACACCCCCGTCCGCCAATGACGCGGACAGGCATCCGATATTGCCAGTTCATGGTTGTCCTCCTAT
>JAEWSN010000118.1 GCA_023459915.1 Bacillota bacterium | reverse complement strand
TGACCGCCGCGCTGATCACCGTCGCCGCGGCCCCCGGCTCACCGGCCGCCGCTTTCATGGACATCGCCGGGTCGGCCGTGGTGGCCATATATCTGCTGTACTCCGGTATCAAGATTTCGGTACCAGGTACCGTAACACATTTGTCATAATTGGGGTCTGACCCCATCCCTCAGAGGGTCACACCATTCTTGAATATGGCGATTTCACGGAAATCGTGCACTTCGTTCCAGGTACGTGTTTCTCCGGAGGCGATGGCCACGACCAGCTCCAGCAGTTCCTCCGCCACGGCATCCGGATCCTCGGTCAGGATGCGTCCGGCATTGAAGTCGATCCAGTGCGGCTTTTTCTCCGCCAAGGCATCATTCGAGGAAATCTTCACCGTGGGAACCGGCCCACCGAGCGGGGTTCCCCGCCCGGTGGTGAACAGCGTCAGATGGGCGCCGGCGGCGGCCAGCGCGGTCAGGGACACGATGTCGTTGCCCGGCCCTTCCATCAGGTTCAAGCCCTTCTTCCGAACCGGCGCACCATACCGCAAAATCCCTGCCACCGGGCTGGCGCCCCCCTTCTGGATACAGCCCAGCGATTTTTCCTCCAGCGTGGTGATGCCGCCTTCCTTGTTTCCGGGTGATGGATTCTCGTTGACGGGCTGGCCATGCCGCGTGTAGTAGTCCTTGAACCCGTCGATGACGGCCACCAGCTGATCGAAATCCGCCCGTGTGCCGCAGCGGTTCATCAGGATGGTTTCCGCGCCGAACATCTCCGGCACCTCCGTGAGCAGCGCGGTACCGCCCTGCGCGATGACGCGGTCTGAAACCATGCCGGCCAGCGGGTTGGCGGTGATGCCCGACAAGCCGTCGGATCCGCCGCATTTCAGTCCGATGACCAGCTCGGACAACGGCACCGCCTCCCGGCGGCACGTCGCCGCGCGCGCGGCCAGTTGTTCCAGCAGCGCCATGCCCCGCGCCTGTTCATCCGCCACCTGCTGGGCCTCCAGAAACAGCACCCGTTCCGGATCCACCGGGCCCAGCACCTCCCGGAAGGAGGCGATCAGGTTGTTCTCGCAGCCCAAGCCCAGCACCAGCACCCCGGCGGCATTGGGATGGCGGACCAGCCCAGCCAGGATGCGTTGGGTGGTTTCGTGGTCGTCACCGAGCTGGGAGCATCCATACGGATGGGTCCAGGCGAAGAAGCCATCGGTCTGGCCCGCAAACCGCCGGTTGGCTTCCCGGGCCAGTTGTTCGGCCACCCGGTTCACACAGCCCACGGTCGGCACAATCCAGATTTCATTCCGGATGCCGACGGTACCGTCCTTGCGCCGATACCCGGAAAAGGAAAGAGACTTCGCGGTTGGAACCGTCGCCTGTGGCGCGGTGGATGTTGGCACCCCCTCCGCGGGCCTATCCTCCGAGGGCCCTTCCTCCGAGGGTCCTCTTTCCGAGGGAACCCCCTGCGACGTTGGCTCCCACCGGTAGGTTTCATGTTCCGACAGGGCGGACTGCAGATTGTGGGCATGCACATGCTCTCCCGGCGCGATGTTCCGGGTGGCCACGCCGATGGACGCGCCATACCGCAGCACATGTTCTCCCTCATGAATGGGCACCAGCGCCATCTTGTGCCCCTGACGAATCGCGGCCAACGCTTGTACGGGCGCTCCGGCGGCAGGGGTGTAGCCCGCGCCCGCCGGCACATCCGCCAGCGCGATGGCCACCTGATCCGTCGGATGCAGCCGCATCATGCGCGCCTGCGCCTGCGCCATTTGCGCGTGTCCCTGCATCATGCGCGCTTGCCCCTGCGCCCCCTCCGCGGCATTCAACCGCGCCCTCAAGGCGCCGCGCATCCCCTCGTCCAGGATGGCCGACAAGTCCGCCGCAACCAGCTCGGCAAGGCCGGCCATCGCCGTGAGATCAACCCCCCAGAGTTCCGGCTTTGCAAGCAGTGTCGCAACCAGCGCGCGCACCGCGTCCGCGCTGCCGTCACAATCCGCCCAGGCGGCCGCAAACGCCTCGAGGACCGCCGCGTCTTCCTTGACGGTGTATTGCCCGGGCCCCGAAGCTCCGCCGGCTTGCATTGTCGCTGTTGCTGTTCCGTCCGGTCCCACCTCAATGCGATGGAACGCCATCAGGGCCGCCAGCGAGAAGCCCAGGCAGGCCGGCAAGGCGCCCTTGCGCAACAGATACACCTGCAGGGACGGCAACACGCGCGTCTTCCATTTGGACACCGCGTTGAGCGCGATGGACAGCCACTCATGGCGGATGAAGGGATTCGCGAACCGCTCCAGGACGGAGGCGGCGAAGGCGGTGAGTTCCGCCTCCGGCAAGTCGAGGGTGGGTATGATCTCGGAGAACAAGGCGCGTTCAAGAAACTTCCGCAGATCCGGATCCGCCATGCTTTCCCCCACGGTTTCCACGCCGCACAGCAGGGAAGCCGCAAACAGCGAGGTGTGCGCCCCGTTGAGGATGCGTACCTTGCGATCCCGGTACGGGGTCATGTCATCCGTCCACAGCACCTGCAGACCGGCCTTGTGGAACGGGAACCGCTCCGCCAGCGCCACGGGCCCCTCGACGACCCAGAAATGGAAGGGTTCGGCGGTGACCAGCAGCGGATCCGTGATGCCATACCGGCGCTCAATCCCAGGCAGCTCCGCTTTGGGATGGCCCGTCACAATCCGATCCACAAGCGAGTTCAGAAACACGCAGGATGTATCAATCCAATCCAGAAAAGCCTCTTCCAACGCCCATTCCACGGCATGGCGGCGCACAATCTCCCGCAATTTGTCCCCGTTGCGGTCTATCAGCTCGCACGGGAGCATCACCAGCCCCTTGTCGGCGGCACCTCCAAAATGGAGGAACCGCGCATGCAGAAACTGTGTCAGCTTGCCCGGGAAGGAAGCGGCGGGAACCGGTTCGGACTGCACCCCGGCGTCGTAGGCAATGCCGGCTTCCGTGGTGTTGGACACCACCAGTTCAAGGTCGGGCAGCCGGGCCAGCGCCAGATACGCGTCCGGCTCCTCATAGGGATTCAAGGAACGCACAACGGAAGCCACAGGGTACAGCGCCTCCCGGGACTGGCCGTCCACAATACCGCGCAGCAGCACATGGTATCGGTTGCCCGCCGCCTCCAGCTGGCGGCACATGCCCCGCGCAATGGGTTGCACAATGGCGATACCGCTGTCGGTGAGCCCCTGCCGGTTGGTCTGGTCCACCATCCAGTCCACGAACGCCCGCAGAAAATTACCCTCCCCGAACTGGACAATCCGGATGGGCATTGCGCCATGTTGTTCTTCTCCACCCTGCTGCATGACATACCTCCTCTGCCTGACGGCACTGACAAAAGCATACCAATTTCACGACGTCCTGATAAGGGCAACGATCGCCAAATTCCTTTTTTCGACGAATTCCTCTATACGGGCACCAGAAAAGTCGGAGCATGTTGTCCCCGTTGCCAGATTTCGGCCACAGACTTCCGGATCCCGGTATTTTCCCGTGTCAACCATCCACCGGCGGGTAAATATGGATTGCCTGATCAGGCGAAGAGGAGCGCGACGATGGAAACTGGCGAACAGCGGCAGAGAAGAATGCTTGCACAAGACGACCTGTCCAACCGGGAGCACCTGCTTGCCAGGATCGCCGAACTGGAGGCGCTCAACCGGGAACTGTTGCGGGAAAAAGAGCAGGAAACCAGGCTGGAATATGCATGGACCGGCAATCTCGGTCAATGGTACTGGAATGTCAAAACCAACACGGTGACCTTCAATCCGCTGAAGGTCACCACGCTTGGCTACGACATGGACGACGTGCCGGAGCCCGTCCCCTTTCAGTTTTTCACCGACAAGCTCCATCCGGACGATTATCACAGGACCATGCAGGCCATGATGGATCATCTCCACGGCACCTCCACCGTATACGAGGTGGAATACCGCATCCGCACCAGGGACGGCGCATACAAATGGTATTACGACCGCGGCCGGATCACGCAGCGTGACGAAAACGGCAAGCCGCTGTTCCTTGCGGGCATCGTCTTCAACATCACGGAGAAAAAGGAGCGGCTGCTCGCGCTGGAGTGCGACAACCGCACGCTCACAGAGCTGTCCACATTGGACGGGCTGACACAAATCAACAACCACCGTGCCGTCGTGGAGGCCCTCAAGGCGCTCATCACCGCGCCCGCGTGCGAAAAAGACCCGCTCTCCATCGCGATGCTCGACATCGACGACTTCAAGCGGGTCAATGACACAAAGGGGCATGTCTACGGAGACAAGGTGCTGGCGGATGTGGCCGCCATCCTCAAGCAGCGTGTCCGGGACACGGACACCGTCGGCCGGTATGGCGGTGAGGAATTCATGATCGTCTTTCCCGGCGCGGACGTGGAGAAGGCCTTTGCCATTGCGGATCGCATCCGTCAGGCCATCGCCGCCCACGCGCAGGCGGATGGTCTGCGCGTGACGGTCAGCGGCGGCGTGCATCAGTATCAGGGCGACTCCCTCGCCGAGTTCATCGCACAGGCGGATGCCAAGCTGTATCGGGCAAAAAGGAACGGAAAGGACCAAATCTGCGCCGTGTGATCCCGAAAGCGCCTTACAGCCCGCTCAGGTACGCAAAATCCTCCCGCAGGCAGGCCACACGATCCTGCGGCTCGTTGTAGCTGCTCTCACGCTCCACAATCCGCACGCCGGCGCCAATGGCTTCGGCGGTTTCAATCACGGTCTTCCAGTCCACAATGCCCGTGCCGGCCTTCACATTCAGGCTGCGGCGTTCCTCCATCTTGCGTCGGAATTCCTCGGGAATGATGGGGCGGCCATTCGCGTCGAGCTGGAAGGACGGCAGCGGTTCTTTTGCGCTGCGCGGCTTGTCCGGACCTGTCACCTTTGCATTCTCCTTGATGTGGATGGCCATGAACCGGCCGGCGTGCTGTTTGAGGTACGCAACCGGATCCACGCCGGCGGCGGAGGCCCAGCCGCAATCGAGCTCGAAACTGACCAGCGCGGGATCCGTGTTCTCGATGAGCCAGTCCATCAGCGGCTTGCCCTCGTCGACGAAAAACTCGCTGGTATGGTTGTGGAAGCCAATCCGGATGCCGTGCTTCGCGGTCTCACGGCCCTTTTCGTTCAACTGGGCCGCAAAGGCCAGCGTCTCTTCCTTCGTGGCGAACGCGTGCATCGGCACGATGCACATGCCCACGCCGAGCTCGGCCAGCATGGGCAGCTGGGCGTCGATGTCGTCGAACCGGACGTGTGCCGAGTGTGCCACCAGGCCGGTTTCCTTCAAAATCCGGTTGAGTTCCGGCGCTTCCAGGCCACCGTAGCCGCCGGCGAATTCCACGCCGTAGTAGCCGATTTCCGCGGCGGTCCGCAGCTTCTGTTCCATGGTCAATGTGCTGTCCATGCCGTAGGAATACAGGGCCAGACTGATTCTTTCCATATTCTTATCCTTTCAAAAGAGGAGCCATCCCGACGGATGGCCCCGTTGAGCGCGGTAGAACCGGAACTGTTGACTCGAAGTTTGAAAACCTCATGGGTATGATCCTACTTGAAGTACACAGGCTGCCCGGACAGGGAGGATTGGTAAATGGCGTCCAGAATCTGCGTGACGCAGAAGGCCTGTTCCGGCAACACGAACAGGTCGCCCTCGCCCTTGAGCGCGGCCACCCAGATTTCATACTCGCGGGAGGGCGGTGCCTCGCCGCCGCCAAAACCGGGAATGTGCGGCGGCACTTTTTTGCCGACCATGGTGATGGCGGGCTGCCCGGCCACCACATGGTTCAGCCGCACGCCGTCATAGGTGTCCAGCCCGCCCTTGGTGCCGCACAACAGCACCATGCCGGGATCAGTGGCCATGTTCAGGGCCCAGGAGGCCTTGAGGTTGATGGTGGCGCCGTTCTTCATGCGGATGAAGCCGAACGCGGAATCCTCCACCTCGAAGGTCTTGTTGTCCCAGGCATCCTTGCGTCCGCGCCAGTCGTACTGCCCCTGATCCTCGGGGCCCAGCAGGCGGCCGAGCTTCTCAAAGGTGGCGCCCACCACATAATCGGGCTCGTAGTTGTTCATCAGCCAGAGGGTGAGATCCAGCGCATGGGTGCCGATGTCGATGAGCGGGCCGCCGCCCTGCTTGGACTTGTCGGTGAACACGCCCCAGGTGGGCACGCCGCGGCGACGGATGTAGGAAGCCTCGGCATAGTAGATGTCGCCCAGGTACCCGGCATCGACGACTTGCTTGGCCGTGGCGTGATCGTTGAAGTGACGGTACTGGTAGCCGATGGTCAGCATCTTGCCGGTGCGATCGCGCGCGTCCAGCATCTGTTTCGCCTCTTCGGTGTTGATGGCCATGGGCTTCTCGCACAGCACGTGCTTGCCGGACTCGAGCGCGGCCACCGTGATCTCGCAGTGCGAGACGTTCGGCGTCAGCACATGAACCGCGTCCAGGGACTTGTCCGTGAGCAGCTCACGGTAATCGGTGTACACCTTCGCGTCCGCCGTGCCGTACTTTTTTGCCGCTTCCTGCGCGCGTTCCGCCACGATGTCGCAGAAGGCCACCAGGTCCACGCCCTTTTGCTGGGCCATGCCCGGGAAATGCTTCTGGTTGGCGATGCCGCCGCAGCCAATGAATCCAATCTTCA
>JAEWSN010000117.1 GCA_023459915.1 Bacillota bacterium | reverse complement strand
TTCAGGCCCATGGCCATCAGCAGGCGGGTTACAGCAATGCCGGCCGATCCGGAACCATTGACCACCACTTCAATCTCCCCGATGTCGCGGCCGGTGAGTTTCAGGGCATTGAGCATGGCGGCCAGTGCGACAACGGCCGTACCGTGCTGATCGTCGTGAAAGATGGGGATGTCGCAGACTTCCTTGAGCCGACGTTCAATCTCAAAACAGCGCGGCGCGGAGATGTCCTCGAGGTTGATGCCGCCAAAGCTGCCGGCCAGCAGCCGGACGGTGTTGACGATGTCGTCGACCTCCTTGGAGCGAATGCAGAGCGGGAACGCGTCCACATCGCCGAAGGCCTTGAACAGCACGCATTTGCCTTCCATCACCGGCATACCGGCTTCGGGGCCGATGTCGCCCAGGCCCAGCACGGCGGTACCGTCGGTGACCACGGCCACCAGGTTGTGACGCCGGGTGAGGGTGTAGGAGAGATCCACATCCCGCTGGATTTCCAGGCAGGGCTGTGCCACACCGGGGGTGTAGGCGATGGACAAGTCATCCCGGTTGTTGACCGGCGCGCGACTGATCACCTCGATTTTTCCGGCCCATTGCTCGTGAGCCTTGACAGCCTTTTCTCCGATTGTCATGTGAATCTCCTCCCTCGATGTGTCCTTTCGGACGCAGATGTCCCCAGCAGATGCATGCGAATCATACGCAACCCATATTAGCATGGAATGTCCCTTGTGGCAAAGCGTTGGCGGGAACGCATCATGCGGGCCGATCGGTCTGCCGGTGCATGGCAGGCGCAGACAGGAAAAGGGTCCGCCTTCCGGCGAACCCTCTTTCCAATCAGCATGTCCAGGGGTATGTGGTGCCTGTGACGCCCGGATTTCGCGGATGAACAGCGGAATCCCGGAGCCTGTCAGATGAACAGCGACATGTCCGACTCCTCGGCGGTGCCGAGCATCGCGGCGACGCCGCCCATCTTGGTGCCTTCGAGCAGTTCCTCCATCTTGATGCCCATCACGTCCATGGACATGGTGCAGGCAGTGAATTCCACCCCGTTCTCCCTGGCCTGGTCGATCAGCTCGGTCAGGGAGGAGATGTTCTTCTTTCTCATCACGTTGCGGATCATCGCGGCCCCTGCGCCGGCCATGTTCATTTGGGAGAGCTTGAGCCGGTTTGCGCCCCGGGGCATCATGGTGCTGAACATCTTTTCCATGAGGGTTTTGCGCACCTTCACCTTTTGTGCCTTGCGCAGGATGTTGAGTCCCCAGAACGTGAAGAACATGTTGACCTTGCGGCCCATTGCTGCCGCGCCGTTGGCGATGATGAGCGCCGCGATGGCCTTGTCGAGATCGCCGGAGAACACGATGATGTTCTTGTCATTGCGCATGTCGCCGGGCGCCTTTTCCGCCACCATGGGCGCGCCCTTGCGGATGCGGACCCGGATGGTGCCGCGTTCGCGGACGTTTTCGAGCAATTCGTTGCCCGTGCGGCGGCACCAGGCTTCCACGTCGCCGGCAAAGGCGGGATCGTTCGCGGTGATTTCCAGGATTTGTCCCGGCAGCAGATGCTGCATGCCCGCGTGCACCTTCATGATGGGACCGGGGCACTGCAGCCCGCAGGCATCGACCTTCACGCTGGCTTCCGCCCGCTTGCCCCCATGGGCGGAAACACCTGCGCCTTCGGCGTCCGTGCCATGGTGTGCGGGAGATTTTTCAGACAGTTCCATCATGTGCGCGTCGTCCGGGGCGATATGCGCGCGACGCCGGGCCGGCGGGGTGGGAGGCGTGGGGGTGCGCGCCATGGTGGCAAACCGGTAGCCGCCTGCGAGATTGTAGACATCAAAGCCCTTGGCGGTGAGGATGCGGCTGGCGATGTAGCCGCGCAGTCCCACCTGGCAGAACACGTAGACCGGTTTGTCCTTGTCGAGCGTGGCGCATCGTTCGCGAATGTCATCGAGCGGCATGTTGTAGGCGCCCTCGAGCGTTCCGTTGGCGAACTCCTCTTCCGTGCGCACGTCGAGCAGGGTGACCTTCTGCGGATCCAGCCCCGCGATGTCCTGCCAGTAGAAAGGCTTCCAGCTTCCCTGCAGCAGATTGCCCGCCGTGTAGCCGGCCATGTTCACGGGATCCTTGGCCGAGCCGAAGGGTGGCGCGTAGGCGAGCTCGAGCTCCTGAAGGTCGTAGACCGTCATGCCGGCGCGGATGGCGGTGGCCAGCACGTCGATGCGCTTGTCCGTGCCTTCATAGCCGGTCACCTGTGCGCCGAGCAACTTGCCGGTGTCCGGCGTGAACAGCAGTTTGATGGTCATGTAGCTGGCACCGGGATAATAACTGGCATGGTTGCCGCTGAAAGTGTAAGACTTGCGGTAGTCCACGCCGTTGTCCGTCAACACCTTCTCGTTGCTGCCCGTGACGGCCACGGTCATGTCGAAGGCCTTGAGGATGGCCGTGCCTTGCACGCCGCCATATTTCTCGTTGCCGCCGTTGATGTTGTCAGCCGCAATGCGCCCCTGACGGTTGGCAGGGGAGGCGAGCGGGACAAACACCTTGCGGCCGGAGACGAAGTCGGTGACCTCCACGGCGTCCCCCACCGCGAAGATGGCCGGGTCGCTGGTGCGCATGGTCTCATCCACGGAGATGCAGCCGCGGGTGCCGAGCGTGAGGCCGGCATCCTTGGCCAGGTTGCTTTCGGGACGGACGCCCACCGCCATGATGACCATGTCGGCATCAATGTGGCCGCCGTTGTTGAGCCGGACACGATACCGGGCATGGGAACCGCCGTCCGCGATTGCGGTCACGCCGATGTTCAGGTACAGGCCCACGCCCATGTCCAGAATATGCTGGTGGACCTCGCCCGCCATGTCGGCGTCGAGCGGCTGGATCACGTGATCCATCAGCTCCACAATGGAAACGTCCACACCGGCCTCATGCAGGTTCTCCGCCATCTCAATGCCGATGTAGCCCGCGCCCACCACGACGGCATGCCGGGGATGGGCCTTTTTCACGTAGTTGCGGATACGGAAGGTGTCCGGAATGTTGCGCAGGGTGAACACCGCCTCGGAGGTGGCGCCCTCGAGCGGGGGCAGAATGGGTGCCGACCCGGGGGAGAGAATCAGGTGATCGTAGGATTCACTGTATTCCTTGCCGGCCTGCAGATCCCGGACAGTGACCGTTTTTTGCCCACGGTTGATGGCGGTGACCTCGTTGAGCACACGTACATCGACGTTGAACCGGTCGTGAAATGACTCCGGGGTCTGCAGTGTCAGCTTTTCCTCTTCCGTGATGACCCCGCCGATGAAATAGGGGAGGCCGCAGTTGGCAAACGAGATGTATTCCCCCCGCTCGAAAAGAATGATTTCCGCGTCCTCGTCCAAACGGCGCATTCTGGCCGCCGCTGTGGCACCACCGGCCACACCGCCGACAATCAATACCTTCTTGCCCATGAACAACCTCCTCTGGTCTGCCGGTCCATCCGGCATGCTGCCTTGTTTTGATTACCCATCTTGTTTTCCCGCCTAACGGTTTGTGCAAGGATGCCTCCAATGGCATGCGCATTCCAGCGGGAATGTTTGCTGACACATGAAGGACTTCGACACATAACATTGTCATAGAATTCACATGGACTGCCAAACAACAAGAAACCGGGGTCATGTCATGAGTGTACATGACATGACCCCGGCGGACTGTGACGTTGTCACACGAGAATTTCCCGTAAACAGGAAGCCTTTGGCAGGCCGCGTGGAAGGGCGGTTGGAAAAGCCAAAAAGCTTGTCAGACCGTGCATGAACCGTTTTCCGCCTTGTC